>NZ_JVJI01000110.1:0-168250 GCF_001072665.1 Streptococcus pseudopneumoniae
GAGAATAGTAAAATAATTCAACCAGAACATATGTTAAAAGAAAAGTCATTAAAAAGAGTGCCATTTTCGTAAAACTTGAAAGATTCGTTTCAAAATACTTAGTGATATCAATCTTGTTAACCCGTAACCAATTATATAAAAAGATACTCAGCCCAGCACCGAGAGAAGCTGAAACAGTGAGTTTTGTAGCACGTCCAGTTTTTTCTTTTATTTTACAGTACTCATCCGATGTAATGGGATACACATGTTGAAAGAAAAGCCAATTTATAGGTGGAAAAAGATATCCTCTCAAATGACATGGTCTTCTATCAAGTAAATAGTATTGATGATTGAATTCAAATACTAAATAACGAAAATTTCCATAAGTAAAACGAATTTTTTCCATCATTTCTCATTAGTCAAAGGGGTTAAGGGCACTTAGCCCACCTGAAATGGCATTTCCTACATCACTTACCATCTCACTGGCCCAATTTTTTGCACTTTCAACACTATTTGATATTGCCTGACCTACGTTTTTCCCTACATCATCCAAAAATGCCCCTGTAGTGTCTAAACCATCTTTAAGCCCTAAAAAGTTATTTTCATAGGCTTTATTAAACAACCAAGTAACTCCAACTCCAATAGCAAATGATGCAGTCGCTACACCAACAGCAGCCCAACCAACAGGATTACTTCCCAAAAATGCTCCTAAAGCTACTGTAGTTAGCTCCGCAGCTCCAAAACCAATCCCTGTTGACAAACCATTATGCACAACTGCCTGACCAATACTTTTATCTTTGTTAACAATATCATCATACATTCCAAGACCAAAGCCAATTCCCATTAAGGAACGGCCACCCCATTTGCCCCAGTTCGCTATATTTGTACCTTTTTGAACCAAAGCTTGACCTATACCAGTTTGTTTAACTAAAACAAATGAAGTTGAGGCTCCGTTTAAAGCAAATGTACTAGGGCCTTTAATTCCTTCTAAAATAGTAGCTAAACCACCAAAACGTTGAACCCCTATTCCAAGTTGCTCAATTATAGTTGCAAGTAAGTCAAACTGCGTGCTATTTTTATCATAATTCTCTCGAACTAACTCTAATGCACTTTTTAATTGCTGAATCAACTCAGGTGAAACTAACTCTTCTGGATGGGACCGAGCATAGGTAAGTAAAGCTTCAATGTCCTCTATTGTTAATCCCTCTCCTGATTTCAACTTTTCTTTGTCCAATCGTCTTCCCCAAGACTCGTGGACCTGTTTAACCCACATCAATTCCTCTTGAGGTGGAATTACAAATGTTTTTGTTTCTTCATTCCAAGAGCTTTTTGCTTGAGATAACCCTTGCCTTACTACTTGATAAAGACCATCTATATTTGAAAAAAGACCTGATGATGAATTATGAAATGTCAAAAGTTTTTGAAGCTTATCCTCCAATTTTTGTTTGACTTTCTGTTGAATCTCAATATGTTCTGTTAAACTATTAATAAAAAAATAGTCTGGTTGTTCCACACGATATTCCATGTTTCGTAGTTTCTGATAGTAAACAATACTTTTATGTGCTTGCGCAATTTTTTGACGCAACTCATCTTCTCTTAAACTTACACTATCCACTTCACTAATGAATTTATCCGGAAGACTCAATGTTGCTTTTTCTATTTCCTCATTTAATAAAATGCAAGCTTTTGTTAATGGAATCAATATTTGACTACAATAAACTTTTGCAGAATCATAAGCTAAACCAGATAAATCTCCACTGTTTGATGAAAAATCATTAAGAGCCTTCTGTAAAGATTGATAGGCTTGATTTTGATTCTGTAGTGCTCTTGATGTACTACTTGCCTGATTCTTGGATTTCCATAAATACATATCAACCCCCATTTTTTTCTCTCACCTCTCTTTCTAATTGTTTCAATTGTTCTTTATCAATTTCTAATAGTTTTTGTGACTGTTTAAGTAACTCTTCCTGTTCTTGAAAATAGGTTTGAAGTTTTTGCGATGCCTGGAGATGTTGTGATTCTAAATCTTTAAAATAATAACTATCGTCAGATTTACTCATCAACTCTGCAACTTCACTAAAAAAGAATTTACTTTTTTTAGTAAGTTGATCATATTCATCTCGTACAATGTATAGATGACGTTTCTTTACTTTTAGAGATTCTTCTCTTTGTTTGAGTGATAACTCTAAATTAATGATATCACGATTAACCATTTAACGTAAACCTCGTGCTAGCATCGTCAATGCGTGACAATTGGTTTGCTACTTTCTGATCCATAGCATGAAAAGCTGAAGAAAGATTATGAATATTCGTTGACATCGCTGATAATACATTACCAATTTGACTCGCAGTAGTTTGCGCTAAATCAATTGCAGAGGAAGCTTTTACATTCCCCGCTACAGTTGTCTGATTATCTTTTTCAATTGCTATAAGATTAGCAAGACTTTCTGTAGCTTTTGCAATCGCCGTTGCTCTTTGAACAGCTAAAGATGTTACACTTTTTATTTCACTCATTATCGGGTTCCTCTAAAATATTTAACTATCACGATTATATCATAAAAATTTAAAAATATTTTAATATTCTCCAAATATGATTGAATACAACCTCAAAATTTTGAAATTGGCAATACATTGTTATTTCACTAGAAATTGCAGTTCTTTAAAAAATTAATAAAGCAATTATTAACTATATTTTTCTATAACAAACGAATCAAAGCCAAACTAAAAAGACTTAGCCCTGTACAATACAGAGCTAAATCCTTTGGATAAATTAATTGTCTAACTTTTGGGGGTCAGTATATATCGAGGTATCTTTTTTTACATTTGGACAATCTTGCGATAACTTCTTGAAGTAATCATGAAAATCAGCACATAGGCGATGAGGAAGACAGCGCAGATAGACAAAGTCACTGTCAACATCATAGTCGCATCCAGTACACCTATCACTTTAAGAATCAGGCTAAGCATATGATAGGCAAAGGCTAGGTGTAGGAAAGCAAAGAGCAAAGGGAGGAAGAAAACAGTTAAAACCTGTTTGTTAATGGTTTGCTTGATTTGCTTTTGATCTAAACCGACTTTCTGCAAGATAATAAAGCGTTCACGGTCTTCATAGCCTTCAGAAATTTGTTTGTAATAGATGACCAGAACCGTTCCGACCATAAAGATAATGGATAGGAAAATACCGATAAAGAAGACACCACCAAAGAGGGCACTCATTTGAGCACTAGCATCTGCTAGATTGCTACCATACACATAGCTACCTTCCGTGTTTAATTGAGCATTAAACTGGCTGAGGTATTTATCATATTCTTCAGCGACCTTGAGTTGTTCTTCTTCGTTGGCATTTACATTCATACCACCGTAAAACTGATTATAGATAGCCGAATCTGGGAATTGATCCAAAAAGGCTTGTAAATTAGGTACAACAAGGTAATTGTAATCAGCAGTCAAAATATTAAACTGATTTGGAACATGGTTTACAATGAAATCTTTAGTAAATTCTTCTTTGACAGAAAATTGATGATCATTTAGAGTTAGAGCTTTCTGTTCTTTAACTCCCTCATTCTTTGCAAAGAGTCCGACCTCATTTCCTGATAGAGACAATTTTTGGCCAGTCATATTTTCATAATCTTTTTGGTCAAATACCATGAAAACTGTTGTGGGTTGGACACGATTTTGTCCTTTTTCAAAAAGGGTTAACTTGCTACCTTCTTGGTTTGCAACACCAAAGTAAGCGTAACGAAGCACTTCTTTCTCTTTAATCTTATAACCTTTATCACTTGCAAACTGGCTCAAGAGTTTGTCCAAGTCTTCTTTTTCAACATTTTGCCCTGAAACCCCAAAATCATGAGGATTTAGAACTTTTTTAAAACTTTCTGAGGCATTGAAAATACTAGTCGCTGCTGACAAGGTTACCAAAACCATTGTTGACAAAATAGCGATAGTTGCTAGTCCAACCGCATTTTTCTTCATACGGAAAATCAAGTTGGAGACTGAGATAAGGTTATTTGGTTGGTAATAGTATTTTTTGTTTTTCTTTAAAATTTGTAGGAAAACGGTAATCCCTGCATTAAACAAGAGATAGGTTCCAAAGATAACCAGCAAAACAGCTAAGAAGAAGGTTGTTAAGGCTGTAAGAGGATCTTTTACAGTAAGGGAAAGATAATAGCCAATCCCTAAACTTATGGAACCAAGAATAGTTTGGAGAGGTAGGAAACGACCTTTTTTCTCTCCGCTTGCTTTCTCACGAGAGAGCTGGAGGGCATTCATACGGGCGATTCGAAGGGCATTCAGGAACATGAGGCCTAGGAAAATCAATCCAAAGACAACAAGTACTGCAATGACAACATTCATTTGGAAGGTAGCGACCAGCTCAACCTTCAATTTCATCAGTTTGAGCAAGAAAGCGAAAATTAACTTGTCAAACAAGGCTCCAATACCGATACCTGCTCCAACAGTTAGAATCCCAAATACCACTAACTCCTTAAAGGTCATACTGATAAGATGACGCTTCTCCAAGCCCAACATGCCATAAATTCCTAGTTCCTTAGAACGGTTTTTCATGACAAAACTATTGGCATAGAGGACGATAATGGCTGACGCGAGGGTGACGACAACCATACCAAATCCTAGAGTAGCTTGAATGGTTGTCCCTCCACGGATTTCAGAAATCTTGGGATTGAAGGTTAGAGAGTAAAAGAGATAGGTGACAGTGACTGCCAAGAGAACAGCCAGCGCAAAAGGATAGTAGAGTTTGCGGTTTTTAATCAAGTTCGATACCGCTAACTTATTGGTTAATCGAAACATACTAATTCACCTCGCTTGCCATGACAGTCAAGGTATCAGAGATTTCTTGGAACATCTGACGTTCTGTCTTCTCTCCACGGTAGATTTGATTGTAAAGAATGCCGTCTTTGATAAAGAGTACACGTTTAGCTCTGCTAGCTGCTGCTGTTGAGTGGGTTACCATAAGAATGGTTTGGCCACGCTCATTGATTTCATCAAAAACATCAAGAAGAGCTGCAGATGATTTGGAGTCAAGGGCGCCTGTTGGCTCATCCGCAAGGAGAATTTCAGGTTCTGTGATGATGGCGCGGGCTACTGCTACACGCTGTTTCTGCCCACCTGAAATCTCGTAAGGGTACTTCTCTTGCAATTGGTTGATGCCTAGATTCTCAGCTGTCACTACCAATTTCTTCATCATCTCCGTAATGGGTCTTCTTGACAAGACAAGCGGAAGCAAGATATTGTCCTTAACAGACAGAGTATCTAGCAAGTTAAAGTCTTGGAAGACAAAGCCCAACTTTTCACGACGGAAGCTAGAAGCCTGTGAATTTTTAATGGTTGCAGTGTCAGTTCCATTCAAGTAAACCTGACCACGTGTTGGTTTGTCCAGCATAGCTAGGATATTGAGAAGAGTTGATTTACCAGAACCAGACTCACCCATGATGGCAACGTAGTCACCTTTTTCCACGGTAAAGTGAATATCCTTGAGGGCTTCTACTTGGTTGCCCTGAAAACGAGTTTTATAAATTTTTTGAACGTGTTTTACATCTAAAAGTGTCATGAGAATCTCCTTTCTTAATATCCCATCAAATGAAATGTTGCTTGTATCATAGCGCATCCCAGTTGAACACGCTCGATATCTTTGTGGCTTGGTTTTCTTGTTTTCTTATGTAAGATTTGTTTCATGATGTTACTCCTTTGTTCTTTATGAGTCTAGTTTACATCAAAAAAAGACTGCTTGCCATAACCTAACCTTACAAAAAAGGCTTTAATCTTACATTTTTGTAAGATTGGAGAATTTTTTGAAAATATCTACTATACGAAGTCCTATCATCACTTGTTTTATTTTTAAAAAAGGAGTAAAATAAAATTATGAAAGGGTTTTCTTCGATACCTTGTAAAACTTTAGTTTTTTAGTGCTTATTTTAAAAAGTAGTAAGCTATAATTCGCATAACTGCAATGAAGAGGGAGGTTGATCTCCCTCTTTTTTAGAAAGAGGTTCCTATGAAACGTATATTTCTCTTCATCAGCAATCTTCTTCTGGCACTCTTTCTGATTGTTGCTTTGTCCTTTTGGAAAGACTCTCTTCCACAAACCCTGTTCCCAGGTGCAGCAGTATTAAGCGGGCAAGCAGATTATTCTACCGTTAAGGAAAAATTAAATAGTCTTGCTAAAGAACATAATAGTCTTATCGCAAGAACCATTTGGGAAGTAGATAGTGATGGAAAATCACAAACTTACTACGAAGTTTTTGGAGATGGGAAACTTCCAGACTGGATGCCTCAAGCAAGTCAAGAAAGTATCAATAAAAGTAATCTTCTCAACAATTACAATATTATCAGTGGCTCGCTAACAAATCAAGAATTAGCTATTCACCTTAAACAACTTGGACTAGAAAAAGTTAATACATTTGAAAATAATAGAGTCTCCTTCGTATTGACCCTCATTGCCCAACCCAATCAACTTACTAGTCTTTTCATTTTTTTATTAACCTTTTTATCACTTATTGTTATCGGACAGATTCAATCTCTCTCTCAATCAGGAATAAGACTGATTAATGGAGAACGTCTCAGAAATCTCTTCTTTCGTTCTATCATAAGAGACGGACTTGATATCCTTCTTTTCGGCTTGCCTGCTTTCCTAATAGCTAGTGTTTTAGTAATTTATCTAGGCTATCCTTATGAAATTCAGACTTTTTTAGTAATACTATTTATTTTTTATAATAGCCTGCTTCTCTTGCTAAGTCTTCTCATCGCTTTTCTTTTTACTATTTCTTTAAAAAGAGTTCATCTTATCTCTATCATTAAAGGAAAATTACCAATTAAGTCAATTTTACGTATTCTTTACTTTGGTCAAGCTCTGTCTATCTTATTAGTTATTGTAGGATTTGGGCGCTTGTCCATTGATCATCATATATTTATGAAAAATGAGGCTGGACAAGCTACTTGGAAACAACACTCCAATATTGTTAATCTTCAAACAGGTCGTTCAAGTCAAAGAAAAAATATAGATGAACTCAAAATGAATGCTAATAAATGGTTTGACTTTATTCAATATTCTTTAGAAAATGGAAATGCCTTTCTAGTCAAACATAATCTCGCTATTCAAGCTATAAAACATTCTCTTTCAACTCATAATGATTCTGAACAAAATCCCTATGACTTGGAAGGGAAAAATATTCTCTATGTAACACCTGACTACTTCAAAAAAGAAGGTATAGAGTTAACATCAGAAACCTTTAAAAAAATCAATAATCTAAAAGATGGACAGGTTCTTGTAATACTACCTCAAGAACAAAAGAAAAATGAGGAACAAATAAAACAAAACATACAAGAAGATTTAACTAATCGATTATACAGTAGTGATACAAAGCATAGAGTCGAAGTTAGTATAACTTATACTGATCAAAAAAAAGATGTATTCATTTATAATACTACCCATATTTCTTATGATCAATGGTTGTCAACCCCTATTTTTATCGTAGTTTCTCCTAAGGCACTTGGAAAAGATTCTTCTATATTTTGGTTTACGAATCTAGAATATCTCTATTTTACCAATTTACAGCAAACACAAGAACTTTTGAAGTACTATCAACTTGATACTATGATTTCAGGATTATCCTTTGCTAGAGAGACCTACCTCCAGTTAAATCAAAAAATTAAAATCGAAATTTTTAGTAACTTAGCAAGTGCTATATTTGCTATTTTGACTTCAATTTTGCTGTTTACAAGTTTAAATCTACTCTATTTTGAAGCCTTTCGCAAAACCATATTCTTGAAAAAAATAGCTGGTTATTATTTCTTTAAATTACACTGTAGATATATCACTTCTCAAATAATAGCTCTCTTTGTCGGAAGTAGTCTAGCTTTCATTATTTCTAAGAATATCTGGATTACCCTGATTTTATTTCTCAGTTTTTCAGGTTTAGCTGTTTCTCTATTGAAAATCTGTGATAAAAAGGAAAGTAAAACTTATGCTAGCATTATCAAAGGAGGATAGTATGATTGAATTACAACATATTTGGAAACAATTTGGTTCTCGTGTCATTTTTTCAGACTTGAGTCTTAATTTTCAAGGTGGTATGGTGTATGCATTGATAGGAGATAGTGGTTGTGGCAAAACCACTTTGCTGAATATGCTAGCAAAACTAGAGACTTTCGATAAAGGGGAAATATTTTACAAAGGAAATTCTTTGACTTCAATAAAAAATGAGGAATTTTATCGTAACGAACTTGGCTATCTCTTCCAGAACTTTGGACTATTAGAAAGTCAGACCATTCGAGAAAACCTTGAGCTGGGAATGATTGGTAAAAAAAAGAACAAGAAACAAGAAAAAGAGAGACTTTTTCTTCAAGCACTGCAAGCTGTAAGACTGGATTATCTAAGTCTCAACCAAAAAATCTATGAATTATCTGGTGGTGAAGCTCAACGCGTAGCACTTGCCAAGATTATCCTAAAAAATCCTCCTTTAATTCTAGCTGATGAACCAACCGCCTCACTAGATCCTAAAAATTCCAAGGAAATTATGGAACTTCTCCTTGAACTTCGCAATGCTAATAGAACAATCATCATCGCAACTCACAATCCTAGTATTTGGAAAATGGCTGATCAGGTAATTCGTCTTTCTAAAGACGAAACAGATTATAATTAAATACCAAAATCCCTTGTCGCTAAATAGCAACAAGGGATTTTCAGTCATTTATGTCACTTCTTTTAAATAGTGCAAATAATAAATATTTCCTTATTTACCTCACCAAAACCAGCCTTCATTATCGTCAATGGCTTGGGCTTCTTTGCGTTTTCGTGGGCCTGTTCCGTACATTTCTGCTTCGATTTCTTCCTTGGTAGGCATGATAGAAGCTAGGATGATATAGATAATCACGCCAAGTCCAAAGTTTGCAACTGTAAAAATGGCAAACAGAAAACGAACAAGAGTAACATCAAAGTTCCACTTGTCTGACAGACCTGCCAAAACTCCTGAAATCATGCGATTTCGTCTCATTTTATAAAATTTACTGTTCATGATATTTCCTCTTTCTGCTAGGTTAGACATAGTATATCACGGGTAGGCTCGACTTTCATCAGTCCTCAGGCTGATTTACTAGTAGCAATTTACCTCGACAAACTCCACAGCGATAGCGTTTAGTATCAATCCTTCTCTTGCGCTGATACCTTTGCTGGCAGGATTGGCAACGATAAAGCTTGAGTGGTTTAGAGTGGCTATTGGGCAAGGTTGGAACAAAGCGTAATCCATCCACTGCTTTCAACAGTTCCTTAAAATCCCGATCCTTGTGTTGATAGCCCTTCCCTTGAAAATAGAGGTGATAGTGACAGAGTTCATGGCGAACAATTTTCCTAAAAACGTCTAAACCCAGTTCCTGATAAACCTTGGGATTAAAATCCAAATGCCCATCTTTGGGGAAAAATCGCCCACCTGTCGAACGTAGACGAGAATTCCACTGAGCTTGATGGATAAAAGGTCTACCGAAGTCTCCTAGTGAAACCTGCTTAACGTAATCAGTCAGTTTCATTTGGAGCTAGAAGCGACAGATTGACTTTTTCACGTTCAGTATCGATTTTCTTAACCCAAACCGTTACCAAATCTCCGACTGACACTACTTGGCTAGGATGTTTGATAAATTTGCGACTCATGTGAGAAATATGAATCAAGCCGTCCTCGTGAATCCCGATATCAACGAAGGCACCGAAATCAACAACGTTACGCACCACACCTTCTAGCTTCTGACCGACAACAAGATCCTTGATATCCAGTACATCTTGACGGAGAACTGGAGCATCAAAAGAGTCACGGAAATCTCGACCTGGTTTGAGAAGATCTGCAATGATATCTTTAAGAGTTTCTGGACCAAGATTCAGTTCTTGCGCCATTTCCTTGACTGAAAGGGACTTGAGTTTGCTTTGGGCTTCTTCGTTTAGGTCTTTAATATCTAAACGTTTGAAGAGCTCCTTAACAGCAGCGTAGTTTTCTGGGTGAACCCCTGTATTATCAAGGATATTGCTACTTTCAGGGATACGAAGGAAACCAGCGGCCTGTTCAAAAGCTTTAGCACCCAGACGAGGAACTTTCTTGATTTGGGCGCGTGAAGTGATTTTTCCTTCCTCCTCACGGTATTTGACAATATTTTCAGAAATGGTTTTATTGAGTCCAGCGACATGGGAGAGAAGAGCTGGGCTGGCTGTATTGACATTGACACCGACTTGGTTTACCACTGTATCGACAACAAAGTCCAGACTCTCAGATAGTTTCTTCTGACTGACATCGTGTTGATATTGACCGACACCAATTGACTTAGGATCGATTTTGACCAACTCTGCAAGAGGATCTTGCAAACGACGGGCGATAGAAATGGCAGAGCGTTTTTCAACGGTTAGGTCTGGAAATTCCTGACGAGCAAGTTCGCTGGCAGAATAGACCGAAGCACCACTTTCATTGACGATAACATAGCTGACTTCAGGGAAATCTTTAAGAACTTCCGCCACAAAGGCTTCACTTTCACGACTAGCAGTACCATTTCCGATGGCAATGATTTCCACGCCGTACTGACCAATCAAGTCTGCCAGATCTTTCTTAGCTTCTTCGATTTGACGAGCTGATGCTGGTTTAACAGGATAAATAACCTGAGTTGTCAGCATTTTTCCTGTTGCATCCACGACAGCTAGCTTGGCACCTGTACGAAAGGCTGGGTCAAATCCAAGAACCACGCGCCCTTTCAGTGGAGCAACCAAGAGGAGATTGCGCAGGTTGTCAGAAAAGAGTTGGATAGCCCCTTCTTCCGCTTTCTCAGTCAATTCTGTCCGAATACGTCGCTCGATAGCAGGCAAGACTTTTTTCTTAACGGATTGCTGAACCACTTCATCAATATAAGCATTTTTCACCTTGAAACGAGTAGCAAAGAAGGCAAGAATACGGTCCGTCGCATGTTCAAAACCGACCTTCAAGACACCTAGCTTCTCCCCACGATTGAGGGCCAAGGTACGATAACCCTGCATATTTCCAACTGTCTCTGAAAAATCATAATAAATCTGAAAAACCTGCTTTTCATCGAGACTTTCATTCTTGACTTGAGAAGTGAGTTTAGAGTGTCTCAGCACTTCCTGATAAGTCATAGCACGTAAATTGACATCCTCCGATAAGGCTTCGACCAAGATATCAACTGCACCAGCTAAGGCTTCCTTGCCAGTCGCAAATCCTTCACAGACGAACTTTTCAGCTTCCTTCTCTAAGTCAGTTACATTCTGCAAAATCAAGCGAGCAAGAGGAAAGAGTCCAGCTTCACGGGCAATGGTTGCCTTAGTCCGACGTTTTTCTTTAAAAGGTAGATAGAGTTCTTCTACGTCTGCTAATTTTTCGGCAGCTAAGATAGCTTCTTCCAATTCCTTGGTCAGCTTGCCTTGTTCTTGAATCTTAGCTAAGACAGCTTCCTTACGGTCGTTGAGGTTGGTCAGACTTTTATCCAAGTCAATAATAGCCTTAATCGCCACCTCATCCAGACTACCAGTCATGTCCTTGCGATAACGCGCGATAAAGGGAATAGTTGCCCCTTCAGCTGTTAAAGACAAGACAGTATCAATTTGTTTTAAGGTCACACCCAAATCTTGGGAAATTTTTAAATATTTTTTATCCATAAACCTATTATACCATAAGCTAAACGTTTCAAATTACCTCTTACAATTTTAAAACATAAGTTGGGAAATAAATTTACTTCATTTCAATATTCTATTCATTGAGAAGGTTTCAATTTAAAATTCTACTAGATTACAAAAGAATCTATGAGTAATTTCACTGTTTTTATTTTTTACAAAACGCTTTATAAAACTATTTGTTGAAGTTAACGAATCAATTTTCAGAGCAAATAAAAAAACCTCAAGCCTGAGCCTGCGGTGAGTGTAATCTATTTTGAAATTTTAAACAAAAAAGGAGCATTTAAGCCCCTCCTTTAAAATAACGGACACTTGGCTGGTCGGTGTACCCAGCATCTCGGATACCTTTTTCAAGGTGCGGCAGGAACCTTTCTGCCCTCAAATGTCTTTCGTTAATGTTATTCTATCACTATCTACTTTTTTTGTCAAGCTTTCTCAATCTACCAGACTTGATACGACTTTGTAACTTGAAATCTTGTAAGCGATACATGGTCGGAACATAAAAGAAATCTCCACTTTTATGTAACTTGATGGCAACAAGAACATTATCATCAAATCTTTTAACATATTCAAAACTAGCATCTTTCTCTCGTGGATTAATGCCGACGAAATCTGGGTTCCTTAGTATGAGTTCTAGGTCTTCGATATGATGAATCACATCATTATGATGCCGTTTCAACATATGACTTCTTAAACCTTCTTTGTTAACTTTGATATCACTAGCTTCAAGAACAATATTAAAAATTTCTTTTACTTCGTCAGTAACCTGACCGATTTTTTCGTGTTCCATCATTTCCTCCGTTATTCCACAATTATTATATCACAATCATAGTGTATATTAGGATATATCAAGCTCTATTATTCGTTAGATACTCAATTTTAACTTTTCCCTTTTCCTTAAAATAATAGTATAATAGAGGTAGAATTTAGAATCGAGGTATCACTATGGCAGTAAAATTTACAAAAACGGACGACTTGGACAAGATGTTTGAAGAGTTTGCGAAACTCCCTGATTTGAAACAAGTCACTTTCCCAGATGACAAAGAGAAAAAAGCCAAAGCAGAAAAGAAAAACTAGATGACTGCTTTCCAACAACTCCCGTCTAGTGTGCTTCAGACTGGGGCTATTTTTCTCTCCATTATCATTGAAGCCCTACCCTTCGTTCTGATAGGAAGTATTGTCTCAGGACTGATTGAGGTTTATATCACACCTGACAAGGTTTATCATTTTCTCCCTCGAAATCGTTGGGGGAGAATCTTTTTTGGCACCTTCGTCGGGATGCTTTTTCCCTCTTGTGAATGTGGAATTGTCCCCATTATCAATCGTTTTCTGGAAAAGAAGGTTCCCAGTTACACAGCCGTTCCCTTTCTCGTAACAGCACCTGTTATCAATCCTATTGTTCTCTTTGCGACCTATTCTGCCTTTGGCAACTCCTTCCATATCGCCCTTTTACGAGCTCTTGGTTCTATTCTTGTAGCTGTGATACTTGGGATTTTTCTGGGATTTTTCTGGCAAGAATCGATTCAAAAAGAAAATCGTTTGGCCTGTCATGAACACGATTTTTCTCACTTGAGACCTGCAAAAAAAGTTTTTCAGGTCTTTGTGCAAGCCATTGATGAATTTTTTGATACGGGGCGTTATTTGGTATTTGGTTGTCTCTTCGCCTCTATAATACAGGTCTATGTTCCGACACGGATTCTGACCTCTATCAGTGCGACCCCTCTTTTTTCCATCCTACTCTTGATGCTTTTGGCCTTTCTTCTTTCTCTCTGTAGTGAGGCTGATGCTTTTATCGGAGCTTCTCTTCTCTCGAGTTTCGGCTTGGCACCAGTTCTGGCCTTTCTCGTCATTGGTCCAATGCTGGATATCAAAAATATTCTCATGATGAAAAATTACTTGAAAGCACGATTTATCAGTCACTTCATAACGATTGTGACTCTTGTCGTCTTAGTGTATTCTCTCTTGATTGGAGTCATCCTATGATTCGATTTTTAGTTTTAGCTGGCTATTTTGAACTGACCATTTATCTCCATCTGTCGGGCAAATTAAACCAGTACATCAACATGCACTATTCCTATCTGGCCTATATTTCCATGGTGCTTTCCTTTATCTTGGCTATTGTTCAATTGTATATCTGGATGAAGCAAGTCAAAACCCACAGTCATCTGAATAGCCGATTGGCAAAGGTGACGAGTATTGCTCTTCTGGCCATTCCAATTGTAGTCGGCTTAACTTTTCCAACTGTTAGCTTGGATTCTCAGACCGTTTCAGCAAAAGGCTATCATTTCCCCTTATCAGAAGGCACGGATCAAGCCATTCAGACCAGTGAAGGGACTACAAGCCAATATTTGAAACCAGATACCAGTTCTTATTTTTCAAAATCAGCTTATGAAAAGGAAATGCGAACTGCGGCGGATAAATACTTATCCCAAGATAGCATTTATATTACTAACGAAAACTATATGGAAGTCATGGAAGCCATCTACGACTATCCAGATGAGTTTGGGGGTAAGACAGTCCAGTTCACAGGCTTTGTCTATAATGATCCCAGTCATGCCAATAGCCAATTTCTGTTCCGCTTCGGCATTATCCATTGTATCGCGGACTCAGGTGTGTATGGATTGCTGACCAAGGGAAATACCCGTCAGTATGAGAATAACACTTGGATAACAGCTAAAGGAAAACTGGTCAATCACTACCATAAAGAACTCAAACAAAACCTCCCAACCTTGGAAATTGACAGCTTTACCAAAGTCGATAAACCAGAAAATCCATACGTATATCGAGTGTTTTAAAAGAAAAAACGAACAAGTTCTCTTCTGAATGACAGAAAAAGAGCCTGTTCGTTTTTTGTTATAGTAGATTGAAATAAGATATGAACAAATCGATTAGGAAAATCAAATTAATTTCTAGAATTTTTTTAGCAGTCGTGTTGTACTATTCTAATTTCAACTCATTATATATGAGATGTAGGAAGACACCGAAAATTCTCACTCATCAATAAAAAGAGACAATATCAGTTCCTGCATGACAGATTTCTAATATTGTCTCTTTATTTTTTTCTTATGCTCATTTCAATCCAACATACTAGCTTATTTTTTAATTTTTTCTCTAATAAAATGTTTAGAAACCCATTTAGAATAGCTTATCATTTTTTCATCAGTTAAAGCTCCTACCGCTATCGTCACACACATATCAATAGCTTCTTCCGCAGAAAAAGAAAAGTGATAACCATTTAATTGTAAAAATTGAACCAAAACATAAAAGGCTGTTCGCTTATTGGTATTGGCAAAAACATACTTCTTTATCAATCGGACAAATAATATTGTTGCGTTATCAAAAATTGTTGGATAAAAAGGTTTACTAAAAACAAATTGTTCTGGTAAGTTCACAATCATATTTAACGCTGAAGGACTAACTGTTTGAATTTGCTTATTTGGAGAATACCGTTGAATTACTAAAGCATTGATTTTTTCAATTTACTTTTCCGTTAAATATACTGTCATTTTTCCACCAAAGCTTTGAAAACTTCATCGTATTCATCAAAAATTGTATCCAGTTTTAAATCAAAGGCATCATAAGAAATCTGATGTCCAGACTCTTCGGGAATAAAGATAATTTCGCCACTTGGAATATTGAATTCACTGGGAATCGTAATGGTAATTGAATTTCCTTGTTTTCTTGTTTTTACTGCCATATGATTTCCTCCTTTGAAGTATTGTAACAAATAAGTACGGTAATTACAATGATAGTGTAAAACTGCTATCTCATATCAAATCTTAACCAAAATACTTCTGCATAAGTGATTTTTTCAAGGTTTCCAATTCTTCCAAAGATTTTTGAATTGTCAATTATGATTTTGCTCTTTATGTCATATATTAAATATTTGTTAGAGGATTTGCGTTACCTTCAGTCCAAAGCATCTCCCACAACTGATCAATTTTATTTTTTAATTCACCTGTAATCATATAATCTCTTTTCTTTAGTTTTTAAAGTTATTAATATCCCTATTTTAACAGATTTCAAACAAAGCTTCAATTATGTTTATATCTATAAAAATTTCTTCCAAAAATAAAAAAAAGCAAACACAAAATATGGTTCACTTTTTAAACATTCTACTCTTCATCCTTCCAATTCCGAGCAATTTCTTCATCCTTCTGGAGTTGATCTACCAGTTCTTCAACGGAGTCAAATTTGACCATTTCTCGGACACGGTCTAGCCAGTAAACAATAACTGTTTCACCGTAAATATCATCTGAAAAATCAAAAATATTGACTTCAAAACGTGGCTCTTCTCCATCAAAAGTAACATTTTTCCCGACACTCGCCATTCCACGATATCTTTTACGTTGCACTTCGACATCGACTACGTAAACACCATCTGCTGGCATATAGGTTCGATCTCGTAAAACTAGGTTTGCTGTTGGATAACCGATAGTCCGTCCACGAGCATTACCATGAACAACCATTCCACGTGATGGTAAAGGAGTACCGAGTAAATAATTAGCTTCCCTGACATCTCCATCAAGAATAGCTTGCCGAATACGAGTAGAACTAATCTTCCCCTTTTCATCCTCAACAGGTGGAACAATGATGATTTCTCCATCAAAATAATCCTTCAGGTCAGCCGCAGTTTTTTTATCAGAACCAAAGGTGTAATCAAATCCTGCTACGATAATAGCGGGTTTTAATGCCCTAACATAGGTATCAAAGAACTCTTGACCCGTTAAACTAGCAAATTTACTACTAAAGTCAAGTAAGAAAAGAGCCTCTACTCCATGCCATTTCATCTTATGTTCCCGTTCTTCATGGCTGACAATATGAAGCATTAATTCTGGCTTGTAAGGTTGCAAAGCAAGCTTAGGGGACTCTGTAAAGGTCATCACGACAACTGGTAGATAATCTTTCATCGAAGCCTTACTAGCTACTTCAAAAAGCTTTTGATGTCCCTTATGAATACCGTCAAAATAGCCTAATACAAGAACTGTTTTATCCGGTACTGCGATGTCTTTTTCATTTTTTATAGGTACTGTTGTAATCATGAAACTATTATATCATAGAGAAAGCCTTTTCGCTAAAAGGAAAGCCCAAATGTCGTTTTTTGCCCCTAAACTGACCTTAAAAAACTTTTCAAAATGTTAGTTTAAAAAAATAGCACCTCCTAAGAGATGCTATCGTTTAGCGCTTAGTTTACTGTTTCTTCCAAATCTTTTAACTTAACCGAAACAATTTTTGAGACACCTGATTCTTGCATGGTCACTCCATAGATAGAATCGGCTGCTGCCATGGTTCCCTTACGGTGGGTTACGACGATAAACTGGCTGTCCTTATCAAAGCGGTTAAGGTAATCCCCAAAACGTTTAACATTGGCTTCATCTAACGCAGCCTCTACCTCATCTAAGATAACAAACGGGATAGTCTTAACTCGAATGATAGAGAAAAGCAAAGCAAGAGCAGAAAGAGCTTTTTCACCACCACTCATGAGGTTAAGCGACTGGATTTTCTTGCCTGGTGGTTGGACAGAAATCTCAACCCCAGCTGTCAGCAGGTCTCCCTCAGTCAAAATCAAGTCAGCCTGACCTCCACCAAACATCTGCTTAAAGGTCACTTTAAAGGACTCACGAATAGCTTCAAAGGTTGATTTAAATCGTTCCTTGACTTCATCGTTCATTTCTGTAATGGTTTCAAGGAGCAGATTTTTCGCTGACAAAATATCATCTCGTTGGCTATTTAGGAAATCCAGACGATTGTGAACTTCTTCGTACTGGTCAATAGCGTCTAAATTGACAGGACCCAGTGAGCGAATAGCTTTCTCCAAATCCTTAACCTCTTGCTCTGCCAGATTGAGATTTTCCAATTCATGCGCCTTTTCTAGAGCTTCAGTATAGCTAATCTGGTACTGGTCTGTTAATTGACTTTGTAGATGGCGCAAGCGCTCGCTGACCTTTTCTTTCTTGGCTTCAGCACGAGTTTGCTTGCGAATCCACTCTTCATTCTGCTGGCGAGCTTGGTCCAAATGACTGGCAATATCATCCAGCTGACCCTCAATATCATCCAACTCAAACTGCTTGCGAATCAAACCTTGTTGGAGGTTCATTTTCTGAGTTTTGGCCTCTTCCGCCTGTTGACCGAGCAATTCTGTATCAACCTTCTCCAGATTATCAACCTTTTCTTGAAGAAGGCGCTGGATTTCCTCTTGCTCAAGATCAAGATTGTCCAATTCCTTGCCTAAACGCTCAATATCAGCTACTTCATAACGTTTTTGTCCTTGCAGTTCAGTCTTACGCAAGCGAGCTTGTGCTACCTCTTCCTGCAAGTTTTGATAGCGTTCTTGGATGGCGTTTTTATTAGACTTAATCTCTTCAATCTCAGCTTCCAGATTTTGCTTGTCACTGGCGATAGTAGTAAGGCGCTCTTGGCATTTTTCCTTATCCTCTTGCCAATCACCCTCAGAAAGACGATTTAATTCCTCTTCTTGGAGTTTCCAAAGAGTTTCCAGTTCTTCAACTTGCTGACTGGTCTGCTGATAAGCGAGGGACAAGCCCTGCTCCTGGATACGAGCTTGCTCTCCCTGAGATTTGATGGCTTCTAACTTTTCTGTCAATGAAACCATCTCATCTTGCAAGTTCTTCAAACTCGCTTCATCTGTACGCAAGCTTGCTTCTTCTTCAGCAATTTCTTTTTGTAATTGTTCCAGTTCTGGCTTGATGAAAATGCTATTATTCTGACGATTGGCTCCACCTGCATAGGAACCACCTGTACGCAGCTCTGTCCCATCCAATGTCACCATGCGGACCTGGTAACGAACCTGGCGAGCAGCCGCACGAGCCTGTTCTACGGTATCAAAGATAGCCGTCGTAGCTAGCAAATTCTTGAAAATGGCTTCCAGTCTAGTATCGAATGTCACCAGCTCATCAGCCATACCCAGAAATCCTGGACTTGTAGCAATAGCATCTTGGTTCTGACTAGAAATCGTACGCGCCTTAATAGTGGTCAAAGGAAGGAAGGTCGCACGACCAGCTCTAGTTCGTTTGAGAAAATCAATTGCTCTAGTTGCTGCATGTTCATCTTCTACGATGATATGCTGACCGCTCGCTCCCAGTGCGATTTCCAGAGCAGTTTGATAATGCACATCAAAGGTCAAGTGCTCACTGACTGCACCAATAATCCCACCAAGGCGAGCTTTTTCTTGGAGAACACTCTTAACACCTGCATAAAAGTTACTATGATTTCTCAGAATATTTTCCAAACTCTGAGCTCTGGCCTGCTTGTTTTTGAGATTATCCAGACGGTCAAATAGTTGACTTTGTTGAGCTTGATAGGAAGATTTCTGCTCCTCTTGCTCCTTGGCAATAGCTTGATAGTCAGCCAATAATTTTTGAACTTGCTCCTTGGCAGTTTCAAGATCCGCCTTTTGCTGACTAGCCTTCTCTTTAGCTGTAGCCAACTGTTCTTTCAGCTTTTCTAATTGATCTGCTTGTTTTTGAGAAAGCTGACGACTATTTTCCAACTCATTCTCGATGCGAGTCAGTTGGTTTGAGACATCCGCTTCTTCTTGTAAAAGCGCCACAAAGCGTTCACGTAATAGCTCAATCATCTGATCAGGATCATCTGAAAAAGCCAGCAACTCAGCTTCTAAACGATTAAGTTTTTGATTATTTTGGACTAGATTTTCTTCTAAGAGAGCTAAAGAGCTTTCCTTATCAGATTTTTCTTTGCTGAGTGAATTTCTCTTATCCTCCAAAGCAGCCAAACGAGCTTGTGCTTCCTGTTGATTCAGAGCTACTTGCTCAGATTCCAGTTTCGATAGGGCTAATTTTCTCTCTAAATCACTAATCAGACTGGTCAAATCCATCAAACTGACTTGGTCTTTGGCCATTTCAGCCTGTAAATCTTGGCGTTGCTTTTTAAGAGTTTGATTTTCTTCTTCTAATTTTTCACGCTTTTGGTAATAGCTCATCAAGAGTTCCTGAACCTGAGCTAACTCTTCTTCTGTCGAGTCTAGTTCAGCTTTATTTTCATTGATTTGAGCAACCAGAACGTCTAAATAAATAGCCTTGCGTTGTCCTTCCAAGTCTAGAAATTTACGAGCATTTTCAGCTTGCTTCTCAAGAGGCTTAATTTGATTGTCCAACTCGTAGATAATGTCCTCTAAGCGGTCTAAATTATCCTGAGTTTGTTGTAGTTTACTCTCAGTTTCTTTTCGACGAGTCTTGTATTTTAAAACTCCTGCAGCTTCTTCAAAAATAGCTCTGCGTTCTTCAGGCTTGGAGTTGAAAATCTCCTCAACCTTCCCTTGGGAAATAATGGAGAAGGAATCTCGTCCCAAACCTGTATCCAAGAAAAGATCATGAATATCACGCAGACGTACTTTCTTACCGTCAATCTTGTATTCGCTATCTCCGCTACGATAGATATGGCGTTCTACCCTGATTTCTTGACCTGCATCCTTGATAAATCCGTCATGATTATCCAAAGTCACAACTACAGAAGCATAATTGAGCGGTTTGCGACTTTCTGTTCCAGCAAAGATGACATCCGGCATCTTGCCGCCACGGAGACTCTTAACACTTGACTCCCCCAAGGCCCAACGCAGACTTTCTGTAATATTCGACTTTCCAGATCCATTGGGACCAACAACTGCCGTCACTCCTTGGTCAAAAACGACCTTAGTCTTGTCAGCAAAAGACTTGAATCCCTGAATTTCGATTTCCTTTAAATACATGAATCCAGCCCTTTCTCAACGGCATTTTTGGCAGCTTCCTGCTCTGCTAGTTTCTTAGAACGACCTTGACCTTGACCAATGCTCTTACCTTCGACAAGAACTTCTACATCAAAGACCTTATCGTGGGCAGGACCCGTTTCAGAAATCACCTGATAACGAATAGCCACATCCCCATTAACCTGAAGCAACTCTTGGAGATGGGTTTTGTAGTCTGTAATCATCTCAAATTCGCCTGCTTCAACCTTAGGAATCATGACTTGATAGATAAATTCCTTGACCTTGGCCACATCCTTGTCCAAAAGGAGGGCACCAAGAAAGGCTTCAAAGGCATCACCAAGAATGGTATCACGATTGCGACCACCAGATTTTTCTTCCCCCTTACCCAGCTTGATAAACTGGTCAAACTGGCAATCACGCGCAAAACCAGCCAAACTCTCCTCGCGGACAATCATGGCACGGAGTTTAGACAAATCACCCTCAGGTTTTTTAGGATATGTTTTATACAGATATTCTGAAATCAATAACTGTAGAACAGCGTCTCCTAAAAATTCCAAGCGCTCATTGTGTGAAATTTTTAAGAGGCGGTGCTCATTGGCATAACTCGTATGAGTAAAGGCAGTTTCCAGTAAATTTTTGTCTGCAAATTCGATTGCAAAATGGTTTTTAAGTACAGTTTGTAATTCTTTCATACCA
Source organism: Streptococcus pseudopneumoniae (assembly GCF_001072665.1). GTDB lineage: Bacteria > Bacillota > Bacilli > Lactobacillales > Streptococcaceae > Streptococcus > Streptococcus pseudopneumoniae_S. The sequence goes on from NZ_JVJI01000110.1 coordinate 21,066, forward strand.
ACCTCTTTCTAACTGATAACAGTCCTTTTTATTATATCAAAAAAAGCCCCCTGAGTCACTTTAAAATGGGACTGGAAAGCATTTGGGCATTCTTTAAAAAGAGATTTTCAGTTTTAAGGGCCAATTTAGGGCTGTGTAAAGAAAAAAGCCCTATTAAAGGCTTTTTTAGGATGTTTACATCCACCCTGAGGGAATCGAACCCCCATCTCAAGAACCGGAATCTTACGTGATATCCATTACACTAAGGGTGGAAACTTGTTTTATTATAACAGAAATTTGCTCTAATAACAAGTTTTTTTCTGGCCATATAGCCCGTCTTAGTGGGAAGCATCCCCATTCCAGATGGAGTTTTTCACGATAACATAATCAACGTGTTTAAGGTCAGCAACCTGACGTCCACCTGCATAGGAAATAGCACTTTGAAGGTCTTGTTCCATCTCAGTTAAAGTGTCTTGCAGATGACCTTTAGCAGGAAGCAAGATACGTTTGCCTTCCACATTTTTGTAAGCACCCTTTTGATATTGTGAGGCTGAACCGTAATATTCTTTGAACTGTTCACCATCGACTTCAATCGTTTTCCCTGGACTTTCAATATGTCCTGCAAAGAGGGAACCAATCATGACCATGCTGGCACCGAAACGAATAGACTTGGCAATATCACCATGAGTACGAATTCCTCCATCAGCGATAATCGGTTTACGCGCAGCCTTGGCACACCAGCGTAGAGCAGCCAACTGCCAACCACCTGTACCAAAACCAGTCTTAACCTTGGTGATACAAACCTTACCAGGACCGATTCCGACCTTAGTAGCATCCGCACCAGCATTTTCCAATTCACGCACCGCTTCTGGTGTTCCTACATTTCCAGCAATGACAAAGGTATCTGGCAATTCTTTCTTGATGTGTTGAATCATAGAAATCACGCTATCTGCATGACCATGGGCAATGTCAATCGTGATGTACTCAGGAGCATCAGCCTTGAGCTCGCTAACGAAATCATACTCGTAGTCCTTAACACCAACAGATATAGAAGCAATGAGCCCTTGCTCGTGCATGCGTTTAATAAAAGGAATGCGTCCTGCCTCATCAAAACGGTGCATAATGTAGAAGTAACCACCTTTAGCCAGTTGCTCTGCTACATTTTCATCCAAAATTGTCTGCATATTAGCTGGCACAACAGGTAGTTTAAAGGTGTGATTTCCTAGAGTGACACTTGTATCTGCTTCTGCACGGCTTTTAATGACACATTTATTTGGAATCAATTGAATATCTTCGTAATCAAAAATTGGAAATTCATTTAACATATCGATGTCTCGTTTCTTTTATAATGACCTACCTATGCTTGCGCATCACTACGTCTTTTCCGACGTTTCCTTAATTAATTATAAACCAAAGTACAGTTTTTGTCAAATAATTTTATAAATTAAAAAATATAGTTCGGATTTTCTTGTATAAATAATAAAAGAAAGAGGAGAGATTATTTTCTCCCCACTTCTTTAGTAATATTACTTTTAAAAATTTCTTCGGAGTTTTCCAGCATTTCACAAAATTCACTATAGGATGAAGACTTCTGAGGAATTTGGATAGACCATTTCTTCAACAAAGCTCCATAACCTGCTAGCTTTCCTATCTCATTATCAACAACCTTGTCCTTGCTCGGAAAAACAAGACCAGCCTTCTCAGCTTTCAAAATATAAGAATAGGAAATCAGCTGGAATAAGTCCTCACGGTTTATTCCTTTTTCAGTATCTTCAAGCTTTTTATATTTAGCGTCTAACACAATTTTTAAATCTCTATTATAGAAATCTGGATAAACTTTTCGTTCTCGACTAGAAAATACTGAAATTCCGTCCGTCTTATCTTTATTTCGTGGATGGATGAAATCTTTTGGCAACAAAGTATGAACATACTCTTCCCAAAGCCAGGCAACATCAAAAAGAATACCATGAATTTTTTGATCTTGATACCCCAAACCGTGCTTTTCTTGGTTTAGGATCATCAGACAAAGTTCTTGTAACTTTCTGTACTCGTGAAAGTATGCATGACGTATAGGTTTAGATTGATTTACCCGAATAATCTTAGCACGATCAGCTAGTTTATAAGAGGGCGTTACACGCACGATTTCAGCTACGTTTTCACGACTAGTTGAGAGATTATCTAGTACCCCTTGACCAATGCTTTTCTGGTTCTTAATGTATTCAATAGTGTGACGGACCAACTGCATGAGGGGATTATCATAGGTGAACTCTCTTGTTGTGTAGGCAATATTTCCCGTTAAAGGAAGGTTTTTCTTGAGATGGTTTCTTACATCAATCACTCCCTTAACATTACTGTCATTATGAGAAAATCGATGGTATTCCTTATAAAGACCTTTTCGAATAGCAGCTTGTAGATACTTGGGGAAGAGATACATCAAAAGTTGATAAAGCCTCTCTTCACGAGACAAAGCAACATCTAAACTAGTGAGATTGATATGAAGAACCTTGTGTAAGAGATAATGCAAAAAATGGTCATTACTCTCATCAGAAAAACGAGAGGAAATCGTTAATCTTTCCTGACCACAACCCAGAAAACCAATCACATTTCCTGTCTTGATTTCCTGATTAACTGTTTCAAAGATTTTTTGGTCCTTTTCTAAGTCAGGAGAATTCTTCAAATCATTTGGAAAAATGAAAACACGTTCATCTTGGGATAGACTTTCCAAGGTTCTGTCTAAAAGAAGATTGCTTAGTTTAGGATATTCTTCAACAAATTCTTCTTTAACAATCTTGTGTTGATTATCAGTGATCCGCATCATCGTTTTCATCGCCTTCATTGTCATCAGCTACTGCCTGATCTTTTTGCTCATTCTTTGTCAGATCGAATGCTTTTTTCAATGTTTCTAGAGTTTCAGCTTCATCATAAGAACCACGTACATAATCTTCCAAAAGTGGTTTGAGATAATCAGACCAGAGTAATTCATAATCATAATCCAATTCTTTTAAATTACGGAAATAACTTGGTCCGATATGATAATGACTATTTAATTCCTGAACATTTTCAATAGCAGCATTCAAGTTTCTTAGTCTAGTTTTAGCTTCTTCAGCACACTCACCTAGTTCTTTATCTAGAATATAAAGTTGACTTTCAGCCGTAACTTCAACAAATCGGAAACGACGACGCATAGCAAAATCAAAAGTATCAACAGATCTATCTATATCATTCATAGTTCCGATAATATAGACATTTTCAGGGATATAAAATTTCTCATCAGTTTCATGTAAATTAGCATATTGGGTAGATACACTTCCCTTTTCACCACGATAGCCTTTATCAATTGAGAAAAAGAGTTCTCCAAAAATCTTAGAAATCTCACCACGGTTGATTTCATCGATGATGAAGACGAATTTCTTGTCTGTGTCAATCGTTGGAGATACATAATCACATAATCCATAACTTTCTTTCATGTGATCCAAAACAATTTTTTGATAAGTTTCGTACTTTAAATTAGTATCTTCACCCTTGTACAAAAGATACACTTTTTCTTTGGTAGCAACAGGAGAATCAAACTTCACATTCCCTTGACTGTTTAGACTGGCTGGAACAGAACTACGAGAGAAGAAGTATTGTCCTTGCTTTTCATTGATAGCATCCGTTAGCTTAGCCCACGTTTCCTCAAAATTATCTTGTCCTCCAGTTTTCTGAGCTTCTTTCGCCCTCTGACAGAACTTCTTAAAAATACCATCCTCTAGCTTAAACTCAATAGCTCCATCCCCATTTGATACCGGTCTCAGCCCCTCTACAAAATCCGTATAGTCATAAGATGGGTGAAACTGTACAAAGCCGATTTGCTCCTCATGACCTTCCGTTAAATCTTTAGCAATTTCTTTAGCAAGATAAGTTTTTCCTGTACCAGGTGCACCTCGGAGGATTAGGTTTTTGGATTGTAGTAGAGTTTGAGTTAATTGATGACGAAAATTGTTTGATGAATCCATTGTACTATTTTCTTCCTTATTTTCCATAAAGAGCTTAGAATACTCAAAAAGCATAGTTCCTAATTTCGATGGCTCCAACTCAGGATAAGTTTTGGACAACAGGTCAATTATTTTATGATTTTGCAGATAAGGTCCACCTTGAGTTGTTTGAGAAACAAAGTGGCTCCAAAATTCTTTTTGACTATTAATATTTACACCAAAGAAAGGATATCCCTCAGAATAGATACAAAGTAATTTTGTCACCATAGCAGAACGACCAACAAATTCATTTGTTGATCTTTTCATATCAAAAATAGGATTTTCAAAATTAAAACGAATACCTTCTTTGATAATTTCATACAAATCTGATTTTAATTTTGAAAATCGCTGATCCAACTCTGAAAGCGGAATGACTTTATTACCTTGATCTTTATAACTCTTTGTTTTTTCATTCCAATAAATCCCAAATTTTGAAGCTGAGCCACCAGAAATTCCAAGAAATAGATTTTTGTATTTTCCCTTCTCAAGAGCGTAGCACAAAGACTTATTTTGCTGTCCCTTTCCTATTACATATTCATCGATTGACATTGTTAAAATCCTATTCAAAGGCCATTCCTGGAGAAACTCTTCTTTTAATTTATCATTAAACTTTTCACCAGCAGTTGCCTTATTTAATAACTCTTCTTTATTTAGACTATACCATTTATAAAAATCTTCTAAACTAACTTTTCTTTTATTCATCAATCTAACCCCTTTTACTAATGATGTTTAAATATTAGCATTACTTATTAACATATATTTTATAAATAGAATACCATATCCTATAGAAAAAGAAAAGAATTTCTAAAGAAAAAGCCTAGTGTAGAGAGCTTTATTACCTCATAACACTAGACTCTTTTTATCTTAATAATACTCGCCTTGGCGGTAGTCCCATGAGTTAAAGATATCTGACAGGTGCATCATAATCTTATCAATGTCAAGCCCTTTGCGGATTACAACTGGAGCTGGTGAAGTTGAACGAGCTCCTCCTTGTTCTGGGATGAGTTTGCCGTCCTTATCGACCATAGAGACCATCACACCTTGCTCGTAGCGTGTTTCAATCGTTTTGTCAGGCTGGATTGATGCCACGTAGTCGTCTGCCTCGATAACAAGGTCCACTGCGCCTTCTATACGTTCTCCGATTCCTTCTACCTTACCACGATTTCCTTTGCCAGATGGGTTTGCAGATGAAGCGTATACCATCTTGCCTTCTTCCCAAAGTTTGGCAGCCAATTGTTCACCAGCTTTCCCGAATTTAATAACAAAACAGCTAGTACCACGCACGTCAGTCATGAGTTCTTCACGACCATCCCCATAAGCTTTGAGTTTTTCAAAAGCTTCTGGTTTCCATGGAAGGATACATCCAAGAAGAATATCTTCATCCCAATGTTTTTGATAAAAGGCTTCAATTTCTGGGTTGAGTTGTGCTAAAGCACGAAGCTCATCCATGCTACCACAAAGTACAACACCTGGTTTATTACGGTTACGTTCTTTGGCTGCGAACTTGCGTTCAAGACCAGCCTTGTCACTAGTCATGATGATGTAACCAACTTTTGTAGGACAAACGATACATCCGCCCTCACCTTTTAAAATGTCATAGCCTTCTTGTGAAAGTGTTCCGTTCCATTGAATGTGTTTTGTCATAGTTCTATTTCCTTTTCTATTTTTCTTCTAATCCTGCCAGTAGTCTGGTCGTTGTTTTTCATAAGCAGCAATCAAGTCTTCATACTGCAAAGTAATACCGATATCATCCAAACCATTTAAGAGCTTGTGTTTCCATTCGCTATCGATTTCAAAAGTGAATTCTCCAACTGGTGAGATGATTTTTTGTTGTTCCAAGTCCACAGTTACCTGGTCACTTGGTTGTAGCTGAGCTAGTTTCTCTCGAACCTCTCTGGGCTGAACAATGGGCAACATGCCATTATTGAGTTCATTATTGTAATGAATATCACCAAAAGACCCCGCAATCACGACTTTAAAACCATAGTCAGCTAGGGCCCAAGCTGCGTGTTCCCTCGAAGAACCTGCCCCAAAGTTATCCCCTGAGATGAGTATAGTTGCTTTACGGTATTCAGGTCGGTTAAAGACAAAGTCTGGATCCTCAGTATACTTGTCATCCAAATAACGCCAAGCATACATGAGGTACTTACCAAAGCCTTTTTTATCAATCAGCTTGAGAAACTGCTTGGGTAGGATTTGGTCGGTGTCGATGTTATCATTCATGAGAGGAACGGTCGTTCCCGTATAAACTGTAAATTTCTCCATATCCTCTCCTTACTGGGCTTCTGGCATTTGCCGAACATCTACGAAACGCCCTGCAATAGCTGCCGCAGCTGCCATAGCTGGACTACAGAGATGAGTCTTAGCACCAAAGCCTTGTCTATCTTCAAAGTTTCGATTGCTGGTTGAGGCACAGTGGACACCATCAGGTACCTTGTCAGGATTCATCCCTAGGCACATAGAGCAACCTGGGTCTCTCCACTCAAAGCCAGCATCTAGAAAGACCTTGTCCAAACCCAACTTCTCAGCAGCTCGTTTGACAGGACGAGAGCCTGGAACTACAATTGCTGTTAGATTGGGAGCAATTTTCTTTCCTTTAACAAATCGCGCAGCTAGTTGTAAATCGCTGAGACGAGCATTGGTACAAGATCCGATAAAGATATAGCCCAGTTCAATATCTGCCGGCTTTTGACCTGGTTCCAAGTCCATGTAATTGTAGGCGCGCTCATCATTCATATCCTTAATTTCTGGGAAGCTACTGTCAAAGTCAACCCCCATAGCAGGATTGGTGCCCCAGGTCACCATTGGAGCCAAGTCTGAGACATCCATCTGGATAACCTTATCGTAAACAGCATCCTCATCACTGACAAGGGTTTTCCAATCCGCCACAGCCTCTTCAAAGTTCTCTGGAACACATTCTCGTCCCTTGAGATAATCATAGGTAGTTTGATCCGGATTCATGATTCCCATCTTGGATCCAAACTCGATGGACATATTGCAGATGGTCATTCGCTCTTCCATGCTCAGTGCATCAATCGCTTGTCCCCGATATTCCACCACATAGCCAACGCCGCAAGCAACGCCGTACTTGGCAATCAAGGCGAGAATGTAATCCTTAGAATAAACTCCTTTTTGACGAACACCAGTGAATTCCACCAGCATTTTCTTGGGTTTGACCTGCCAGAGGGTCTGTGTCGCAAAGACATGTTCGACCTCACTGGTCCCAATCCCAAAAGCGATAGCTCCGAAAGCTCCATGGGTTGCTGTATGACTGTCTCCACAGACAATGAATTTTCCTGGTTGGGTCCGTCCAGTTTCTGGACCAACCATATGAACAATCCCCTGCTTTTCAGAACCGTGGGCCGCATGTTCAACCCCAAACTCCTCAACATTTTCAGCTAGCTTATCAATTTGTGCTTTAGAAATCACATCTCGAATATCGTAGATATTGACCGTCGGGACATTGTGGTCAAAGGTTCCAAATGTCAAATCTGGTCGTCTCAATCTGCGACCTGCGTCTCGTAATCCTTGAAAAGCTTGGGGACTGGTCACTTCGTGGATATAATGCTGGTCCACATACATGAGTTGGGGCTGCCCCTCTTCTCCTGTGATGACATGACGGTCCCATAATTTATCAAAAATCGATTTTCCTGCCATCCATTACCTCCAAATAAAATATAAGGCTACTAGTGTGGTTATCATCCCGAGAAACCAAACCGTCTTAAAGTACCATTTTCTAGTCTTGTGATGAAAGATGATTCCTGCTAACCAGGCACCAAAACCACCACAAGTAAAGGCTAAAATGAGTAAGATTTTCTCAGGGATGCGCCAAGCTCTTCTCCTTGCCTTGGATTTGTCAACGCCATAAATCACGAAAACCATGACATTCCAAATCAAAAGGACTAGAGTAATTTTTTCGTCTAACTTCATATCCTTGCAATAATAGCTTCCGTCATTTCCTTGGTCGAAGCCTGCCCACCTATATCTCTTGTTAAAACACCAGCTGCCAAACTTGCCTCAACAGCACGCTCGATACGCTCTGCATCCTCATAACGTCCAAAACTGTCTCTCAACATCATGGCAACTGATAAAATCATTGAGATAGGATTGGCAATTCCTTGACCAGCAATATCAGGTGCTGAACCGTGAATAGGTTCATAGAGACTTGGTCCATTTTCAGAATGACTGGCTGATGGCATAACCCCAAGTGTACCAGATAGAACGCTTGATTCATCAGATAAGATATCTCCGAAAAGATTTTCCGTCACGATGACATCGAACTTGGCAGGATTGGTAATCATGAGCATGGCAGCTGAGTCCACCAACTGGTGTTCCAAGGTCACATCTGGGAAATCCTGCGCGACTTCCTCAGCTACTCTGCGCCAGAGTTTTGATGTTGCTAGAACATTTTGCTTATCGATACTAGTAACGATTTTTCTGCGACTTCTTGCGATTTCAAATGCCTTGCGAATAATCCGCTCCACTTCCTCATAGCTATAGTCGTTGATATCACGCGCTTTTCGCTCTTCAAGGATATGGTCTCCAAAGTAAATCCCGCCTGTCAACTCACGCACCACGACAAAGTCTACACCAGCAATTCGTTCTGGTTTGAGTGGTGACAAATGCTTGAGACTATCAAAGATTTTTACAGGGCGAATATTGGCATAGAGATTGAGTTCCTTCCGAAGAACCAGTAAGCCTTGTTCAGGGCGAACCGCTGCTCCATCATACTGAGGACTACCGATAGCCGCTAAGAGGATAGCATCTGCTTCCCTACTTGCCTTGAGGGTTTCATCAGGTAAAGGATGCCCTGCAGCATCAATACCTGCACCTCCGAAGGGTCGTCTATCAATCTCATAGTCAAAACCTGTTTTTTCAGCTAGAGCTTCCAGAACCTCTAAACCAGCCTCCATGATTTCTGGGCCAATTCCGTCCCCTGCTAGAGCTACTATTTTCTTTGTCATAGCCTTCTCCTTTACACACTAGGCATATCGCGATATGAAACGCTACGTCCCATCTCACCAGCATTCTCTTTTTGAACAAAGGTATTAGCATTGATATAGGCAATAGCCGAAGCCTTCAGCACATCGAAATCAAGCCCTGCTGCATTAAAGATGGTTTCTGTATCTCTGTTTTCAACAGTGACCAAGACCCGAGCCTGGGCATCAATTCCATCTGTTACCGCATCAATGGTATAGGACACCAAGCGGACAGATTGGTTAAAGAACTTATCGATAGCGTTAAAGATTGCTTCAACAGAACCTTGCCCTGACGCATTGAAATCAACTTTCTCACCATCCATATTGGCTAGGCTAACGAGTGCTTCAATGTCATTATCTGCATGAGTTTGAAGTTGTAAATCATCAAAGTGGAAGCCTTCTGGATTTTCAACCATGGTTCCAGCTACCAGAGCACGAATATCTGCATCTGTGATTTCTTGTTTCTTGTCGGCCAATGCCTTGAACTTAGCGAAGAGTGGTTTGATATCCTCTTCTGTAAAATCTAGGGCCAATTCTCTCAGTTTCTCAACAAAAGCATGACGTCCAGATAATTTTCCAAGCGGAAGGCTATTACTCTTGACACCGACCAATTCAGGAGTGATGATTTCATAAGTAAGAGGATTTTTAAGGACTCCGTCTTGATGAATACCAGATTCGTGAGAGAAGGCATTGCCACCAACAACGGCCTTGTTTTTAGGAACTGGGATACCTGAGAAGCGAGAAACCATTTCTGACGTATTGATGGTTTCATTTAGGACAATACTGGTTTCTGCTTGGTAGTAATCTTGGCGAATGTTAAGGGCTACTGCAATTTCTTCTAGGGCTGCATTCCCAGCTCTCTCACCAATACCGTTGATAGTTCCTTCAACACGTCCTGCCCCATTCTTGACAGCAGCAAGGCTATTTGCCACTGCCATTCCAAGGTCATCATGACAGTGAGGCGAATAGATGATCTGACGATCTGTCTTGACATTCTCAATCAAGTGTTTGAAGATGGCTCCGTACTCTTCTGGAGTGGTGAATCCAACCGTATCAGGAATATTGATATAAGTCGCACCTGCATCAACCGCTGTTTGAACAACTTGCAAGAGGAAATTCAACTCTGTTCTGGTCGCATCCTCTGGAGAGAATTCAACCACTTCAAACTTAGAACGGGCATAAGAAACATGCTCTTTAATAGCTTCCAAAATCTCTTCCTTGCTCTTATTGAGCTTATATTTGCGGTGAATCGGACTGGTAGCAATAAAGACGTGAACCTGTGGATACTTAGCGTCCTTGAGGGCCTCATAACAAGCATCAATATCAGACTTGACAGAGCGTGCCAAACCAGTCACTGCCGTTTTCTTCAATACCTTAGCGATCTCCTGAACTGCTGTAAATGAATCAGGACTAGCCGCTGGAAAACCAGCTTCGATGGCTGAAATACCCCATTTCTCCAACTGTCTTGCTATGGCAATTTTTTCCTTGATTGAAAAATTAACGCCCGGTGTCTGTTCTCCGTCCCGAAGGCTGGTATCTAGAAATTCAACTGTTCTCATAAAGATCTCCCCTTTTCCAAATGTGGTTTTAAAAAAACATCTCGCTCAGAAGTCCAAGCGAGATGTTGATTCACTCCCGCTTGGTAAGCCAAACAGGACTAATGCTTTTTGCACTAGCCCGAGTACCTCAACAACAAAGCGAATTGATTAAACTTAGCTGTTTTCATGTTTGACTTTCTCCTTCGTTTGATATCTTGTTTAGTATTTTAGCATAGGCAAAAGTACTTGTCAAGAAAAAATCCAATATTTTCTGAAAATTTCTTCAGTAGAGAATATTTTGCTAATTGAAAGTCGTTGAAAAATATTGAAATGTTTCATTTTTTAGTGGTTAAGTTCCAACTTTTTTCTATCAATTCTAGCACTTCTTCATCTGATAAAGCATCATCAAGCGCCACACTAATCCAGTAGCGTTTGTTCATATGAAAAGCTGGATAAATACCTTTATTTAAAAGTAAATCAGCTACTTGGTCATGTTTGAGGTTGACTGCTTCCACCTGTCCTTCTCTGCCCTTTTCCAACTTATCCCAAGAGATTTTCATCAAGACGGCATACCACTTTTTATTGCCTTCGTGTCTTAACACTGCTGTATCAGGTGATTTTTCCCACAGATACTCCAGCTGATTACCATACTTTTCTTGAACTTGAGTCATGATTCGTTTAGTCTGAGGACAGATAAAATCTTGCACATCAAAACAAGCCTTCCGAATCTGGTAAAGAATCTCCAGACAAGCCTCACGGACACTTGCAACAAAACTTCCTTTAAAACTTTCCATATGGACTTGAGGATAGAGGTCACCAGTCTCATGGTCAAAGACTTGAAAACTCACATTATCAGCAGTGATGGATACAGTCATGACAAAGTCACCTTGCAAAATCTGGCAACTATAGGTCCAGACTCCACTATTTTCTACAAAACCATAGGCAAAAGCTTTTTCTTGATTAAACTGATAGGATTTAAATATTTCAAACATAAGCGAAAACTGCTACCCAAGGCTAGCAGTTCCTTTCTATTTTTTAAAAGACAACCTTAGTTCCATGTAATTGTGTCACGCCAAGCTGGTCTATAAAGGTTTGACGGTTGTCAAGGCCAATCCCCCCACCTGGTAGAATTTCAATCTTACCTTTAGCGTGCTCTAAAATTCTGTGATAGTGAGCAAAACGTTTGTCTAGAGAGTCGCCAGATACACCAGCGCGAGTCAGGATACGAGTGACACCAGCTTGGCTGAGCCAGTCAATAGCTTCTAACTGGTCTTCTTCGCTCAATTCATCAAAGGCCATGTGAAAGACAATTTCCATTCCTTTTGATGCAGCTATTAACTTCTCAAGATTAGGCTTATCCAACTTCTTATCAGCAGTTAAAACCCCAAATACAACCCCTTGACTTCCAGCCTGAGCGGTCAACCGAATGTCTTCTAACATGATATCAATTTCTAGGTCATTATAGACAAAGTCGCCACCACGTGGACGAATCATGGTCATGATGGTCGTATCGTAGTTAGCTGCCAATTCAACCGCTGCCTTGGTCACTCCATAGCTGGGAGTTGTCCCACCAACTGCTAGATTGTCACAGAGTTCGATTCGACGAGCTCCAGCCTGCATCGCTTTTTCAAGCAAGGTCACATTTTCAGCACAAAATTCGTAGATCATTTGATTCTCCTTGATTATTACTTTGAATTTATTATATCATATTATTGTAAATATGCTTTCAATTTTATCGAGGCAAATAACTACTATTTTAACTATTCTTTGTCTGGAATGACCTTAAAGAGATAATAGGTGATAAAGATGGTCAAAGCACCCAGACCTATTTTGACAGGTAAGAGAGGAGCAAAATAAATGGAAATCCCCATCAAGATGTAGATAGATACGATGATTTTTTTCTTTCGTTCACGCGCAATAGACTTAGTCTCGCGAAAATCAGCTACATATGCTTGATAGAGCTTGGTATGATAAAGCCAATCTTCGAAGCGCTTGGAACTTCTTGAGAAACAAGCAATAGACAACAAAAGAAAAGGCGTTGTAGGCAACAAGGGTAAAACAACCCCAACAATAGCCAAGACCAGTGATAAAAAACCAATAATTAGATAAATAATACGCATAACTACTCCTAATTAAAATAATCTTCTTCTAGTTTCGCATACAATGATGAATTTTGTCAAGTTCTAATCAAAAAGAGCCTGAAATTCACTTTCAGGACTCTCCTCTTATTTAATCTTTTCTTCTTCGTAGTCGCCATTGCTACAAACAACCTGCTTGCCACCACCACGAACTTTTTTCTCCATGAGGAAGTTGCCACATTTTGGACAATCACGACCAACAGGCTTGTCCCAAGAAGTAAATTCACAGTCTGGATAGCGATTGCAACCATAGAAGAGGCGGTTACGCTTGGTTTTACGTTCAATGATTTGTCCCTGATGACAACTTGGACACTCAACACCGATTTCTTTCACGATTGCTTGGGTATGACGGCAATCTGGGAAATTGCTACAAGCGTAGAACTTACCAAAACGACCAAGTTTAATAACCATTGGACTACTACACACTTCACAGTCAAATCCAGCTGGTTCATCCTTGATTTGGATTTTCTCCATTTCTTCTTCAGCCTTGGCAACCTCTTTAGAGAAAGGTTTGTAAAAGGCATCAATAACACGTTGCCACTGCTCTTTTCCAACTTCGACATCATCCAGTTTGCCTTCCATTTCAGCTGTGAAGGTCACGTTTACGATATCTGGGAAATATTCAACGATGAGCTTATTGACAATTTCTCCCAACTCTGTCGGTTCAAAACGTTTGGCTACAAGGCGAACATAATAGCGTTTCTGAATAGTTTCAATGGTTGGGGCGTAGGTTGACGGACGTCCAACCCCATTTTCCTCCAAGGTCTTGATCAGTGTCGCTTCAGAATAGCGAGCAGGCGGTTGGGTGAAATGTTGCTCTGGTTTGCTATTGACCTGCTTAACCACATCTCCAACAGCCATATCCGGTAACATCTTATTCTTATCAGAATCATTATAAATGGCAAGATAACCATCAAACTTAACCTGACTACCATTGGCAGCAAATTGGACCCCATTTTGAGACAATTTAACAGCCATGGTATCAAAGACAGCAGCTGTCATCTGGCTCGCCACAAAACGATTCCAAATAAGAGTATAAAGCTTGAGCTGATCCTTGTCCAAATACTTAGCGATACTTTCAGGTGTATTAAAGACGCTAGACGGGCGAATAGCCTCGTGGGCATCCTGAGCACCTGAAGCGTTTTTGACCTTGCTACCATGCTTAGAATACTTGCTACCAAAACGGTCCGTGATGAAACTTGCTGCTTCATTCTGCGCTACAGGACTGATACGAGTCGAATCGGTACGCATATAGGTAATCAAACCTTGCACACCAGACCCAATATTAATTCCTTCATAGAGCTGTTGGGCAACCATCATAGTTTTTCGAGTACGGAAATTGATTTTATTAGCAGCATCCATCTGCATAGATGAAGTGGTATAGGGTAATGGAGCATTGCGTTTGCGCTCTTTCTTATCCACCTGATCTACTGAAAAATCTTTACTAGTCAGACGAGATAAGACTTCCTTGACCTCATCATTACTAGTCAGTTTTAGCTTTTTACCATCTACTCCATAGAAGGAAGCCTGAAATTGCTTGGTTCCCTTCTTAAAGACACCATCAATTGTCCAGTATTCTTCAGGCTGGAAGGCGTTGATTTCATTCTCACGGTCAATGATGAGTTTAAGGGCAATGGACTGTACGCGCCCTGCTGACAAACCCTTCTTGACCTTTTTCCACAAAATAGGCGAAATCGAATAGCCTACCAAGCGGTCCAAAACACGACGAGCTTGTTGGGCATCTACCAAGTCCATATCAATCTTGCGCGGTTCTTTAAAAGCATTTTTGACTGCATCCTTGGTGATTTCATTGAAGACCACACGGTTGGCATCATTTTCATCCAAGTTGAGAATATGAGCCAAATGCCAAGAAATCGCTTCTCCTTCACGGTCCGGGTCACTCGCCAGAAAGACTTTATTAGCTTTTTTAGCTTCTTTTTTCAAGTCATTGATAAGAGGACCTTTTCCTCGGATATTGATATATTGCGGTTCGTAATTATTTTCAATATCGACGGACATACTGGATTTCTTCAAATCACGGATATGCCCGACACTGGCTAAAACCTTGTAGTTTCTGCCTAGATATTTTTCAATCGTCTTGGCCTTAGCAGGCGACTCCACGATTACTAGATTTTTTTTAACTGTTGATTTTTTCTTTTTTGTTGCCGTAGCCACAGTATCACACCTTTTCAAAGTAATAAACTTTATAAAGTGTAAACCATTTTGCCATAACTGTCAAGACTTAGCTACTATATATAGAAGAAAAGTTGGTTTAAAAAGCAAAATTTCGTCTTAAAATTCAAATTCCGCAAGAACATCTTGCCCACTGGTGACCAATTTTCCTCCTTCTTGAATCAAATGATGACATCCATCAGATAGTCCATCTAAAATGCTACCAGGTATAGCAAAAACATCGCGTCCTTCTTCCATTGCCCTCTCACAGGTAATGAGACTACCTGAACGCATCTTAGCCTCTGCTACAATCACACCACGACAAAGTCCAGCAATGATGCGATTACGGGCAGGAAAATGAAATTTTAGAGGTTGTTCACCAGGTCCATACTCACTGAGAACCAGATGGTCATTGCCGATGTAGTCTTGCAAGCGTTTATTAGCTTTAGGATAAAACACATCCAGTCCTGTTCCAATCACTGCAATGGTTTTTCCGCCATTCTGAAGAGCTGCCATATGCGCTGCTGTGTCAATGCCCCTGGCTAGTCCACTGACGATAACCAGTTCATTTTCCAAGCCCTGAATGACTTTTTCAACTGACTTAGCTCCCTGTTTGCTACAAGCACGACTTCCTACGACTGCTACCTTAGGAAATTTCAAGAGATCCAGATTTCCCTTGTAAAATAAAAGTACAGGCGCATCATATATTTCACTCAAATCCCAAGGGTAACAGTCATCTAAAATAGAGAAAGATTGAAATTTTTGAAATTCTTTCTCCAAATGCGCATCATCTATCTGAAAATAACGTTCCATAAAAACAGCTGGATTTCGGCAACCTGATATATCTGCAATATCACCTAACAACAGTTCTTGATCAACATTTTCACCGTATTCTAGGACATTCAAAATCTGTTGATTGGTCAAACCTGATTTTTTTAACTTATAGATTTCATAGTTTGTGATTTTCATAAATATCTCCATTTCTTTTTCTACTCATCTATTTATTCGTAAAAAAATCAAAAAACATCCGACTATTTCAGCCAGATGTTGGAATCTTTAATTTTCGTTTTTAAGAATTTCTTCCAATTTATGATAATCTTGGACACTGTCAATTTCATAGATGCTGTTGCCTTCTAATTCTTCAACATAGACATCTAGTTCTTTGATATTATCCTTAACCATATTATCCCAATAGAGGTCAACAAATTCACCACTTGCATAAGCCTTGTCGATAAAGCTGACAATCTTTTCTGCAGTTGGAGCATCCCAGAAGGATACACCACTCAGGATACGACCAGCTTTGCTATCAACAATAATGTCTTGAACTTTGTAGTCATCGCCATAGACTAAGAACCATTCGTTGGTACAATCTTCACGATAAACACTAAAATAAGTAGAACGTGTCAAATCATTGCGGAACATATTTTTAAAGAGATAATTGTCAGCATCAATAACATAACTGTTAGCTAATTCTTCTTTTACAAGATAGAGAGAGTAAAAGTTATTGTAGTCAGCGTATTTATCATTGAAAACGAGGCGAACACCATATTTTTCTTTTAAGTAATCAAATTGTTCTTTAAGGTAACCAACAATGATGATGATATCATGGATACCTTTTTCTTTTAAAAACTCAATTTGGTATTCAATCAAAGGTTTTTGATTAACCTGAACCAAGGCTTTAGGGGTATTTTCAGTCATAGGACGCAAGCGAGTTCCCAATCCCGCTGCTAAGATGATGGCTTTCACACGAATCTCCTTTATTCTTTAATAATAATATAAACTCCAGCAATGACGACAAGTGACGTAATAATTGTCAGCATATCTAGCGGTGCACCCAAGAAAACAACTGCAAACAAGACTGTCCATACTACATAGCTCACATTCAAGCCTGTAGCCTTGGCTGGTTGCAAGCGATTGATAGCGATATAATAAGCCAAGTAGGAAATCATATCAAAGGCTGCAAAGACAATCATAAGACCTAGCAATTGGCCATTGGCCACTTCTGAAAATGATTGATGAGAGAAGAGTACAATCACAAGATAGGACAAGAATGAAGTCACTTGACGGATTAAGAGGGCTTCGATTTCACTTAATTCACTTTCCATAGCAAAGGAGCTGAGAACACTCTCACTTCCCCATGCAATAGCACAAACTAAAGCACAGAGAATCCCAATATAGAAGGAATTGACCTGTTCAACCTTATAGGTCTGGGCAATAATCCCTGCAATAATCAAGATAATCCCAAACACAGTATTTTTCGAAATCTTGTGCTTCAAGAAGAAGAAAGCCAATAAAACTGAAATCGCAGGGTAAATAGCTGATACAGATGAAGCTAAAGAACTTCCGATATACTTAACTGCATAAAGATTGGCCTGCATACCGATAGGGCCTGCTAGTAAGGCTCCGATGATAACACTAACATTGCGAATATTTAAGAAAATTGAGAGACGAACTTTTCCTTCTTTTACCAAGAGAAAAGCTAGTAAGATAAAGATACTCAAGAAATCATGAGCAGCGGCTACCACAAAGGGTGACAAATCTGTAAAAATCGAAAAGATATAAGCACTGATCGTTAGACCTAACCCCCAGAAAATACCTGAGAGTAGACCAAAAGAAACTCCATTTTTATTTTTCATCAGAACCTCCATAATAAGCTAGACCTTTAACAGCTCTTTGATAACGATTCACACCATAATCACCAAAATCTGCGCCTTGCTCTTCCTTATAGACTGTCCATAGACTCCAAATGGTATCTTGTAAAATTTTATAAATGGCAATCTTTTCACGAGAGACAGGTGTTTGGTCACTCTCATAGTGAGATAAGAAAGCTTCTTCCTCTTGGGGAGTGAATTCAGATTCTAAAAAGAGGGCAGCCAAATCCCACATTGGATCATTCATTGATGAATATTCCCAGTCAATCAGATAAAGTCGTCCTTGAGGTGATTCGATAAAGTTTTCAGGCACCAAATCGATATGACAAGATTTTCTGTCAACACCTAAGTCAGCCAGTCTTTTCTCTAAAGAGAAGACTTCTTCTCTAACTGCTTCATAGTTGGCATAAGGGATTTTCTCTTCAATCAAGGATTCGTATTTTTTGATTTCTTCAAACGGAGCAAATTCTCCTCTTAATTCCTTGCCAGAAGCATGAATAGTTTGTAATATTGGAGCAATTTTATCAAATTTGGTCTTGATTGACGTTGAATCAAGCGTAATCGCAGATTCAATATACTCATTTACTTTGATACCAGCTTCAATATCAAAAAGATAATTTTTGACATCTAGGTCTAAATCTTTAAGTAGTTCAAGATTGTACTTTTCATCTTGACGATTGATCAGCTTTTCAGTCCCTTTACCAAAGAACTTAACGATGTACTGCTTATTTGTTGTTTTGGCCAAATAGTTTTGATTGGTCATTCCCCCCAGTTGTTCAACACTGAGGACTTCCTCTTCTTGACTAAGTAAGGAAGAAATTTTTTCTTTAATGATTTTCTCCACAATTAACCTCCAGCACCTATACTTCCCACTTAAACACTGTTTTAAAGGCTGTGTTTAAATCGGTCGCAAAGACACGGTGAATATCTTTAATTTCTCTTACAGGTTCTTCTAGATAAAGGATATTTTTAAGACGATTGGCAAATTTCTTGACTTCCATCATTTGGATTGCATTTTCAAAATCGATGCGACCAGAACGAGAGGAACCAACCAAGAGCAAACCTTTTTCTAAGGCATCGCGTGTATTGAGATTGACTTTATACTCACTAACTCCCATCATGAGAATCGTTCCCTGAGGACGAATGTAGCGAATCAAGTCATTAATAGCTGGTCCAGTACCATCACCACCACAACACTCAAAAGCATGGTCAAAGGCCAAATCTTCAGGAATATTATCAGTAATATAGCATTCCTTGGCAAAAGAGAAGAGTTCCAACTTTTCCCAATGACGACCAATAACCACAATCTCTGCTTCTGGTAGAGTATAGTTGATAATATTGGCAACCACAAAAGCTAAACTTCCATCTCCGATGACGGCGATTCGGTCCCGCTTGCTATGAGCAAGTGTCAATAAGCGATTCATAGCATGCATACCGACACTGACAAACTCTGTAATGGCTGCAACCGTATCTTCGATAGCATCATAAGGCACCACACGATCTTTAGGGAGAGAAACAAATTCTCTCATAAAGCCATCAAAGCCACTAGACAAGAAATGAGTCCCTATCATGTAGTTTTCATAGAATTCTTCATCACTCTGCATAGGAGGCTGATTAGGAATCATGACAACTTTTTGACCAACCTCGTAGGTTCCTGTCGGGTCAGAAATAACGGTTCCACATGACTCGTGAATCATTGCCATTGGAAGTTTTTTATTCAAAATCTTCGGATCACGTTTTCCTTGGTAGTAACGCTGATCCGCATGACAGACCGCCATATAATTAGGGCGGATGAGGATATGATTCTCTTGGTCAATAGCCTCTTCCTGATATTTGACATTGATAAACTTAGGCTTTGTTAGTTGGTAAATTTGATTAATCATTTTATTACTCTTCCTCAATCATGCTTTTTGCAATCTTCAAATCTGTTACTGTAGTAATTTTCAGATTTGAATATTCACCCTTAGCCAAGGCTACATCTTTTCCTTTGATTACAAAGATTTTACATGCATCTGTTAAGATTTCTTTCTCTTCGGCAGAGAGAGAACCGTAAAGATCCATGAAGTCCTTGCAACGGAATGTTTGAGGCGTTTGTCCTTGATAGAGGTGAGCACGATTTGGAATATCTGTAATAAATTGACCGTTAGTACTTTCAACGATAGTATCAACCGCTTCTACCACTGTGTCCACTGCGTCATGATTTTGAGCAAGTTGGATATTGTCCTGAATCATGCGAAGCGTAATGAATGGACGAACAGAATCGTGGGTAACAACGATGTCCTCTGGAGTAAGCGGACGATAAGCATCAATGGCTTCAATGATTTTCTCAATACTCGTATTACGGTCAGCACCACCTTTTGTAATGATGATACGATCTTTATGAAGAGGTAGATATTTATCTACAAGATCCTCTGCATGGGAAACCCAGTCTCCATGAACCCCAACCACAATTTTTTCAATACTTGGTTCCAAGACAAATTTTTCAATTGTATGAATCAAAATAGGTCGATCACCTAGCTCTAAAAATTGTTTTGGCAAATTACTGATTCCCATACGTGTGCCAGTTCCACCGGCAAGAATTCCTGCATAAATCATCTATTTTCTCCTTTGTCTTACTAAAAAAACTTATTCTCTCTATTATACCACAATCTAGTCCTATCATAAAAGAAATACTAGTCATCCCGTTCTAGAATAGGAGGATTAAGCAGTTCCATTATTCAAAGAAACTAGTCCATTTCTAGTAGTGACTAGGAATTCAATAGTCATTACTAATAAATGGCTGTGAAATTTTAGAGTTCTTCAGAATAATATAGTTTTCTTAAAGAAAGCTTAAATTTATATTTTCTTAATACAAGAAAAAGCTAGGAAATAATAAATTGTCCGATAGAGACACACTTCCTAACTTTTTATTTTTTAGTAAAACTCACCAGTCTTACTCTTCCTTATCTTGATTTTCAGTTCCTTTAACTGCTTTTTTAAATTCAGACAGCATTTTACCGATTGACTCTCCTAGTTCAGGCAATCGCTTTGGTCCGAAGATCATGAGAGCTCCTAAAACGATAATAATCAATCCTGGTGCTCCGATATCACGTAAGATTCCCATTTCTCTCTCCTTTCTGCTTGCGTTTCATAATGTGTTTGCTGATGGAAATACTTAATTCATAGAGTAAAATCAAGGGGGCAGTCATTGCCAAATCGCTGACAAAGTCAGCTGGTGTCAAGATGACTGCGAGTACCAATAAAATAAAATAAGCATATCGGCGATAAGCAATCAATAATTCTGGTCCAATGAGTCCAATTGACGTCAAAAAGGCAATGATAACTGGCAATTCAAAAATCAGAGCCAAGGGCAAAGTCGTTTGAAAAACAAAGTACAGATAATTTTGAGCTGTTAACTGTGTTTCAAATAGTCCTTCTCCTAGCCCTAATAAAACCTGAAGTAAGGCTGGTGTTACAAAGTAAAAACCAAAAGCCAGTCCAACTAGAAAACAAAGGAAACTAGCTGGAATATAGGCAAAAATTGCTCTAGCTTCTTCCTTTCTTAAACCAGGTTTGATGAAAGACCAAATATGATAAACTGTATAAGGTAGGGTAATGGTAAAGGCCATCAGACTAGCCAAACGTATGTAAATCCATAAAATATCATTTGGCCCTAAAACAATCAACTTTTGCTGAAAAGATTGGGTTACATACTGGTAAATCTGGTCTGCACAAAGCAGAGAGACACAGAAAACAAAAAAGAAACAAATGACCACTGCCAATAATCTCTTTCTAAATTCTACCAGATGTTCAACGATTGTCAATTCTTTTCTATCCATCTATTTTTCACCCTGTCTGAAAGTGACAATCAAAACGATAACAACAAAGATTAGCTGACTGACCAAGCCTTCCCAACTTGGATAAATTCCAAGAAGGTCGATTGTTGGAAATCCTGTCAGCAAGTGGTTAGAAGCCATATTGGTCAACTGAAGAGCATGGACACTAACTCCCAGCATCTTGAAGGCTAGGGCATAAATCATCCAAGTCAGGATAAAGAAGACCTTATGTGGCAGGAAGAATTGACTGGCCTTGTTCATCACAACGGCAATAATTAGCAGAACCAGCAAGGCAAGTGAGATTCCCAAGACAAATTCAAAGCTAGAAATTCTTGGTAAAATCCCAACATAAAAAAGAATGGTTTCTGCTCCCTCACGGAAAACAGCTAGAAAACTGAGGGCAAACATGGAAACAAAGGAGCCTGTCTTAGTCACTGTTTCCATTTGTGACTCCATAAAGGTATTCCATTTTTTGACCGAGGATTTGTTGTGAAGCCAGATTCCAATCACAATCATCATAGCTACCGCAAAAATCCCCACTGCTCCTTCTATTATTTCACGATTGGAGCCTGATGTTACTGCTGGAAAGGCAATTTGCAGAATAAAAGCAATAAGAAGACTGGCCATGATTCCTGTGATAGCACCACTATAGACCCACTTGAGCCCTTTACGCATCTTAGCTGCTTTCAAGGTCGTCACTAAGGCCATAACGATTAAGAGCGCCTCTACTCCTTCTCTTAGGAGAATGAGCATAGCATCAAAGGCATTGTATCGTGAACTGGTATCAATTTGTGATAAATCTACAATCAGTTTTTCTAATTTTTCTTGATATTCCTTCTCACTTCCCTTGACCATAATCACAGGGCTTTCACTTTCCACTCGAGTATAGAGGGAAGGATTGGTCGTGCTAACAGAACCTTCAATCGTTGGCCAGATAGTAATAAATTCCTTCATACTGGCTGCTCCTGATGCTTGGTCACCAGCTTGGAATTGTTCCAAAGCCTTCTTCAAAAGGGTAATACCATCTTTAAGGCTTAAATCAGGAGATGCTTCTGCGACTTCTTTCCCGGTTACAAAATCATCGATAGCCTTTTTAAAGTCCTCAAAGGAAGTCTGGATGGAGTTAAAATCCGTAGGCTCGGTTTCCATGCTACTACGCAGGAAGGAAATAGCTGTTTCAACACTTCCATAATGGGCCGTACTATTGTCACGAACCACACTTTCATTGATAGTCCAAGTGGAATTCATTTTCTTAAAGGATTCTCGAACCTTTGCCAAATCTTTGGAGGCAATGGCCTGTTCCAGCGCTTCAAAACGAGGACTTAGACGGTTTACCAATTTTTCCTTTTCCGCATCTAAGTCAACAGGATTTTGTTCTTTTTCAAAGGCTAATAAGGCTGCAGAAAGTTCTGTGAGTTTGTCTTCAGTAATCTCACCTGATTGAGCTAACTTTTCCTTAACAATCTTACCAGCCTCTGAATCCTTATTTTCTACTATTTCGAAGTCTGATGCCATCTCCGTAACAAGTTTCTGGGCCTCAGTCTGATTGCCATTTTTGACCGCTTTGGACGCATCTGTGATTTTCACAAAGTAAGAACTCAGACTCTCTTGGGCACCTACTGGAGACAGAATTAAAAATGACAAAGCTAAAACCAAGAACCAGCTTTTAGCCTTCCAGTAATTTTTGTCCAATGTAGCCTCCTTTCTCCACACCACCAAAGCAAGCAAATAGGCCACTACCGATGTGAGTGTTATATTCATTCATCTTATCTGTAGCACCTAGATTGGTTTGAACCTTGACAAAATTATCAGGATCTTTCTGGAAAGAAATGAAGAGCAAGCCCGTATCAAACTGGCCAGTCTTTTCATCAATTCCATCAGAGTAAGAATAAGAACGACGTAAAAGGGGCTTATCCACTTCTTTGGCCAAACGAACATGCGAATCATCTGGTAAAAGACTCAAATCCACTTCATCAAACTCATTTTTCTTACCAAAGGGGGCACCACTTTCCTTGTAACGACCAAAGGTATTTTCTTGTTCTTCAAGACTAGTGCGGTCCCAGGTCTCTAAAAACATCTGAATCCGACGAACTGCCATATAAGAACCATTTTCCATCCAGTCCTTACTATCAGCCCAGATGACGCGGTCAAAGTCTTGCTCCTTGGTTGGATTTGCTGTCCCATCTTTAAAACCAAAGAGGTTACGCGGAGTCTCCATTCGATCGCCGATAGCTGCAAAACCAGACTGACTCCAACGAAGGGTCACTGCATTTCTTCCCTTACGGATGAGGTTGCGAATAGCATGAAAGGCAACTTGCTCATCATCTGCACAAGCCTGAATCACAATATCTCCACCAGTATATTTTTCACGTAATTGCTCTTTAGGAAAAGGCGGTAAATCCCTGAACACTTGAGGACGCTTGCTTTCTAAGTTCATCTTTTTCAAGAAACTGGCAGACACACCAAAAGTCAGCGTCAGACGATGAGGATTGAGCCCGACTGTCTCACCAGTATCGCTCGGAGGCAAGAGAGCATTCTGGCCATCTTTTTTGACCAGCTCTCCCTCAACTAACTTGGCACTATAATCTGTCCAATCCTTGAATAGTTGGATAATCTTATCTCTATCCGTCGTGTGCAAGTCCAAGACAACAAAATAGATATTCTTTTGCATGGGCGTACTAATCCCAGCTTGATGCTTGCCATAAAAAGCAATTTTTTCATTTCCGTACGAGATTTTTTCCTGACTTCCTAGCTTAGGTGCGAAAAAAGCAGAAGCACCAGAGAGTCCTAGCGCTAAACCAGCCCCTCCAATCCCTGCTTTTTTTAGAAATTCTCGACGGTCCATTTTCTTCTCAAAAAACTTTTCGTCTTTTTCAGTCATGACTCTTACTCTCCACTAAGAAATTTACCCATTTGTGATAGAGGTTCACCAAGTTTTGTCACAGCTTCTGACAATTCTTTGGTATCTTCTTTTGTCAAATCTGTATAAAGTTTGTAGTGTTCCTTGTCGGTCATGTGTTTGTCCAACAAGCTATTAACAGATTTGAAATCTGCTTCCAATTCTTTAACTAGGTTAGCGTCTGATTTTTCAAGCAAAGGTTTAAAGAGTTGGAAAATCTTCTCAGCTCCCTCAATATTGGCACGGAAGTCATACAAGTCTGTGTGAGAATAAATTTCCTCTTCACCTGTAATCTTACTTGTTGCCACTTCGTTAAGCAAGTCAACTGCTCCAGTCAACATGACCTTGTAGTCCACATCCACAGTTGCAATCTTGGCTTTCAATTCCTTGATATCATTTACCAACTGATCACCGTAGCTTTCAGTTCCTTTAGTTGTATTGTCTTCCCAAAGGATACGCTCGATACGGTGGAAACCTGACCAACCTTCCTCTGTCTTGTTTTCGTCCATGTAGTCTGCCAAACGGAAGTCAATCTTGACATCTGACTCACCAAAACTTTCAGCAATCGGTTCTGAACGCTCATAAGACATACGAATCAGTGGATAAACCTTCTTAGCTTCTTCTAACTTACCTTCTTTCAAAAGTTTGACAAAGCCTTCCGTATCTGTCAACAGTTTATCGATTTGCTCTTGCACAAAAGTCTTATATTCAGCAGTGGCCTTATCAAGCATTTTCTGCTTATCTTCAGACAAGGCTGTCACCTTGGACGAATCACTTGTGTTACTTGGCTTAGATTGATTATTAGCACAAGCTGTCAATAGCAAGGCTGAAGATAAAAGGACAAAACCTAGTTTTTTCATTGTTTACTCCTATTGCTTCAGGAAACCTGAATTAATTTTACGTTTCATTATACCATGTTTTCACTCATTTTTCAATAAATTTTCAGACAATTTAATGTTGAGTAATTTATACTAATAATAGACTTTTAACCTCAAAATTGATAAAATAGGAAGGAAAATAATTGTAAAAGGAAACTATAAAACACTATGATGAACATGCAAAACATGATGCGCCAAGCACAAAAACTTCAAAAACAAATGGAACAAAGTCAAGCCGAACTTGCGGCTATGCAATTTGTTGGCAAATCTGCTCAAGACCTTGTCCAAGCGACCTTAACTGGAGATAAGAAAGTTGTCAGCATTGACTTCAATCCAGCTGTCGTTGACCCAGAAGACCTTGAAACTCTTTCTGATATGACCGTTCAAGCAATCAACTCTGCTCTTGAACAAATCGATGAAACTACCAAGAAAAAACTGGGTGCTTTCGCTGGGAAATTGCCATTCTGAGCATAAGAAAAAAGCTCCATAATATCTGTAGATAAGTCTCCTACAGATATTATGGAGCCTATTTTGTTGTCTTCAAAAGCCTGAAAACATCAATAAAATGCGTTTATTTTATATGAAAAGATCTACTGAATTTTTCAAAATAAACTTCCAGTAGTCTTTTCACTTTTTATTAATAAGTTCCTTCTTCACCTTGACTAGTCAAGATAACTGGTCCATCTTTAGTAATCACGAATTGGTGTTCATATTGACAAGATAAACCACCGTCAATGGTCTTATGCGCCCAGCCAGTTTTCATATCTGTATCAATTTCCCAGTCACCTGTATTGATCATTGGTTCAATGGTCAATACCATTCCTTCACGGAGACGAAGCCCACGACCAGCAATACCATAGTTAGGAACCATTGGTTCTTCGTGCATGGTTGGACCAACACCATGACCAACCAAATCACGTACTACACCGTAACCACGACTTTCAGCGTATTCTTGAATAGCTGCACCAATATCACCAATACGATTTCCAACAACAGCTTGCTCGATTCCCTTGTACATAGCTTCTTTGGTTACATCCATCAAGTTTTTCACTTCTTCGGACGGCGTACCAACAGCATAAGCCCAACATGAGTCTGCTAGGCCACCAGAGTAGCTCTGGGTGTATTTTTTCATTTGCTCCACATTGTTGAAGTTTAGTTTTGAGACATTCAGGTCAGATTTAGCAATAGGACCTCCCAAAACCATATCAACCTTGAGCAAATCACCATCTTTCAAGATATAGTGACGAGGGAAAGCGTGAGCTACTTCATCGTTAAGAGAGCAACAAGTAGCATAAGGATAGTCCATCATGGCACCGTCAACCCCAATCTGAAGTGGAAGGAAATTTTCTTCCTTACAACGACGGCGAACGTATTCTTCAACTTCCCACATATCTACTCCAGGCTTAATCAAATCACGTAAGCCAATATGGATACTTGCTAAAAAATCACCGGCCTTATCCATAGCTTCGATTTCACGAGCTGATTTTAATGTTATCATTTTTTCTCCTAGTTTCTAATTAATTTTAACGGTTACATTTGCTTTTGAAACAATCTGGTGACCATGATAAATATCGTAATCAATAATAGCTGATCGTCTAGTATGGTGGATAATGCGTGCTTGAATACGCAATATATCATCAATCTGAACAGCCTGCAAAAAGTAGATTAGCATCTGCTCAATAATAAGATTTCGACCACTATTCACAACCAAATCTTGAGTCATGTGGGTTAGAATTTCTGCCAATACACCATTAGCCAAAACACCGTTCTTCTCTAGCATAAAGGGTTCCACTGTAATGACTACTTCATCATGGTGATAAGAAAGTTTTTGACCAATCTGCTCAGAAAAAGTCGGTAGAGCAGAAACTTGGGAACGACTCATCTTCTCCATGACATCTCGTCTGGTTACAACCCCAAGCAAGGTTTGATTATTTCGAACAACCGGTACCATTTCAAAGTCTTCAGCAATCATCCGTTGACTCACATTAGCAATATTTGTCGATAATCCAACCAAAAATAGACTACGAGACATGACCTTATCAATTGTGGTACTTGGTGACTTATCACCAGCATCTCTCATGGTTACAACTCCAACAACAACCTGATGTTGATTGATAACCGGGAAACGACTGCTACGATTCTTACGAACTAAGTCCAAATAATCTTTAACAGTGTCTGTCTCTCTCAGAAAACCATATTCATGACTCGGACGATAAAGTTTCTCAACTGTCAAAATATCTGTTTTGATTTGGACATTTGACAAGGCTTTATTGATCATGGTCGCAACGGTGAAAGTGTCATGTTTGCTTCTTAAAACAGGAATTCCTTTTTGATTAGCCAGTTTAATCACATCATCATGAACCTGAAATCCACCTGTCACAAGAACGGCATTTTCATTTTCCAGCGCTAATAATTGAATACGAGTCCGGTCTCCGACAATCAAGAGTCCCCCATCATGAAGGTAAGACAAAATATTTTGCTCAGTCATGGCACCGATTGAAAACTTACTAAATTCTCTCTCTAAACCTTCTTGCCCAGCCAAAACCTCAGAAGAAGTCACTTCTGCAATTTCTGCAAATGTTAATCTTTCAATAGCAACTTTCTGAGATTTAACACGGATAGTACCACTTCTTGGACGAGTCTCTACAATTCCACGATTTTCAGCTTCTTTAATGGCCCGATAAGCCGTTCCATCACTGACTCCTAGATGGTTGGAAATACTTCGAACACTGACTCTTTTACCAACGGGTAATTCTTCCAAATAACTTAGAATTTCTTGGTGTTTACTCATTAATTTCTCCCTTTACAAAGCGAAACTCAAGATAATCACGCATTTTCCTTGTATAACGATCACTACCTTTAAACTGACGAATCAATCGAAATCCAGCCTTAAGAGCAACCCTTTGGCTAGCTTCATTTTCAAGGTGAGTAATGATGGCTAATTGTTTTAAGCCAAACTCCTCAAAAGAAAGCTGACAAATTTTTCTAACAACCTCTGTCATAAAACCTTGACAACATGCATCTTTTCTCAAAAAATAACCAAGTTCTGCTTCTTTTTTAATTTCGTCTAGCTTTTCAAACTTAATTGAACCAATCATTTTTTCAGTTTTCTTGTCACAAATAGCCCATACACCTAAAGGAGACTTCATAAAATAATTGGCCAGTGCATATTGACTCTCTTCCAAACTAGCTTGACTTGGAAAAATGAATTGTAAATTTTCTGGATTTGAAGCTATATCATGGAAGTCCTTACTATCACTAAAAAAGAAAGGACGCAAATACAAGCGATCCGTTTCAAAAAAAGAAAACATTGCTAATTTGGTCCAAATATTCATAAACACCTCTACGGTTTATTCTTCAACAAGTGTAATATCCGCTCCTAGATTACGTAATTTTTCAATAATATCTGAATAACCACGTAAGATGAACTCAATATTTGTAATTTCAGTTTTACCTTCAGCCATTAGTCCAGCAATGACAAGTGCTGCCCCAGCTCTAAGGTCAGTAGCTTTTACATTTGCACCACGTAAACTACGTCCACCAGTATATAAAATATGGTCGTTTGTAGTCGTAATATCTGCGTCCATCTTTGCTAGTTCAAAAACATGGTTTACTCGTTTTTCATAAATGGTATCAATAATGGTTCCACGCCCCTCTGCTGTTAACAGAAGAGGAGTAATTGGTTGTTGCAAGTCAGTAGCAAAACCTGGATAAGGAGCTGTCTTAATATTGATTGCTTTCAAATTAGACTGTTCCTCAACAAAAATACTGTCTTCAGATACAGTCATTCTCACACCCATTTCTTCCAACTTAGCGATGAATCCTTCTAAGTGTTCGTATAATACATTGTTGATACGAATTCCCTTACCAACTGCTGCAGCTAAGGAAATGTATGTTCCCGCTTCGATACGGTCTGGAATCACCTGATGACGCGTTCCATGTAATCTTTCAACACCATCAATAATGATAATATTGGTTCCAGCACCACGGATATGGGCTCCCATATTATTCAAAAGTGTCGCAACGTCAATAATCTCAGGTTCACGGGCTGCATTTTCAATAATAGTACGCCCATTTGCTTTAACCGCAGCAATCATCGTATTAATCGTCGCACCAACGCTAACCGTATCCATGTAGATACTTGCGCCGTGAAGTCCTGTATCTTTGGCAGATAACTTCATGTTATCACCCTCGTAGCTAACAGTTGCTCCCATAGCTTCAAAAGCCTTAAGATGTAAGTCAATAGGGCGAGGTCCCAAATCACATCCACCAGGTAAACCAACAGTAGCTTCACCAAAGCGACCTAAAAGACTTCCATAAAAATAATAAGATGCACGAAGACTATTGATTTTCCCATAAGGCATTGGAATATTTTGAACACCTCTTGGATCAATCTCTAACACATCATCATAACGCTTAACGGTAGCCCCCATTAACTCCATGATTTCGACAAGACTAGCAACATCGGAAATATCTGGCACACAATCCAAAGTCACCACATCATCAGCCAAAATAATAGCTGGAATTAAGGCCACAACGCTATTTTTAGCACCACTAATGGTAATCTCACCTTGCAGGGGTAAGCCACCATTGATAACAATTTTTCTCATTTTAAATTTTTAATACTCTTTCAAAATTTCTAAAAAGGTCCTACGTTAAAGTATACCATAATTTCACCTTTTTTTCCATCATTTTCAATTATATTAGCTGAATCGTATTTGTATTAACTGGCCTTTTTTAAAAAGTTTTGCCCCTTATTTGCCCCCTGCTACAAAAAAACCTATCATACAGGCTAGAAAGCTTGATATGATAGGCTTTTTTCATTTTAATTAACGTACTGTACGGATACGCATTGTGTTTGTACGTACAGCTTCTCCAACTGGTACACCAGCTACGATAACGATATCGTCACCAGATTGTACAAGACCTGCTTCAACTGCTTTACGTTCAGCAATTTCGAACATATCATCAGTTGATGATGGAGCATCTGTCAACATTGGGATAACACCCCAGTTCAACATCAATCCACGTTCTGTCAATTCGTCAAATGTCAATGCCAAGATATCAGCATTTGGACGGTATTTAGAAATCAAACGTGCAGTGTGACCTGTCTTAGTAAGAGTTACAACCAATTTGATATCCATTGAGTTAGTAGCATCTTTAACAGCTGAAGCCATTACTTCTGTCTTAGAGTTACGTTCAAATGAATCTGAGTTCAAACGACCGTATTCGTTAAGAAGAGTCTGAGCGTTCTTGTCGATTGTAGCCATTGTAGTTACTGACTCAAGTGGGTATTTACCGTTTGCAGACTCACCTGAAAGCATTGTAGCATCAGTACCGTCGATAACAGCGTTGAATACGTCTGATACTTCTGAACGAGTTGCACGTGGTTTTTCAGTCATTGTTTCAAGCATGTTTGTTGCTGTGATAACAACTTTACCTGCAGCATTGACTTTCTTGATAATCATTTTTTGGTAAACTGGAACCATTTCGAATGGTACTTCGATACCCATGTCACCACGAGCGATCATGATACCATCAGCAGCTTCGATGATTTCATCCAAGTTGTCGATACCTTGTTGGTTTTCGATTTTAGCGAACAATTGAACGTGTCCGTTTCCAGTTTCTTTACAGATTGCACGTACTTCGTTCACGTCTTTTGCAGTACGTACGAATGAAATCGCGATGAAGTTAATTCCTTGTTCAAGACCAAAGCGGATATCGTCGTTATCACGTTCAGCAAGAGCTGGGAAAGGAATTTTAGTGTTAGGGATGTTAACACCTTTTTGTTTAGCAATTACACCATCGTTTTCAACTTCAACTTCAAACTCACGAGTTGCGTCATCTTTAGCAACCACACGAAGACCAAGTTTACCATCGTCAACCAAAACTTGACGACCAACTTCAACATCATCATAGATATCAAGAGCACCAGCAACGTTCAATGCGATCACATCACGAGTTGATTTGATTCCTTGTTTAGTAGCAACACGGATTTTTTCACCAGTTGTGTAAGAGTACTCTTTTGCATCTCCTTCAAACAATTCAGTACGGATTTCTGGTCCTTTTGTATCAAGAAGGAAACCAACTTTTTTACCTGCAAGTTTTTCAGCAAGTTTAACAGTTGCCATACGGTCACCTTGTTCTTGGTGATCACCGTGTGAGAAGTTGAAACGGAATGTGTTAGCACCAGCTTCGATCAATTTAGCAATGTTTTTAGCTGAAGCTTCAACATCAAGTTTTTCACCCCAGTATCCGTCATCGCCAAATTTTTTACCACCACGGATTTCTACCGCAGGTCCCAAAGTTGCAACGATTTTTACACGTTTATTCATGATTTTTGTGACTCCTTTATATATGACCTTTTTGGTCTTATTAACTAAATTATAAATTATGATAAGCTCTTATTCAAGCTAGATAGCTCAAGGTCAGCTTTATGTGGGTTGTTAACCACAATCTTACCATCTGCAGTAAGGCTAAACAATGCTCCTTCTTCTGCAGTTCCAAGAATTGGGTTTTCAACCATTTTTTCGTTACGGATACCAACCGCAACACCACCGATACCTTCTTTAAGAAGTTTAACGGCATGTGCACCCATACGTGATGCCAAAACACGGTCACGCGCAGTTGGAGAACCACCACGTTGAATATGTCCAAGTTCTGTCACACGAAGGTCGCTTGTATCTCCAGCTTCTTTAAGTTTTTGACCAAATTCAGCTGCTGACATCACACCTTCTGCCAAGACGATGATATTGTGTTTTTTACCACACTCGTATCCACATTTAATGCTTTCTACGATATCTTCAATCTTGAATCCTTCTTCAGGAATGATGATTTCATCAGCACCAGTTGCAATACCAGCCCAAAGAGCGATATCACCTGCGTTACGTCCCATAACTTCGATAACAAATGTACGACGGTGACTTGATGATGTATCACGAATCTTATCGATAGCATCCATAGCAGTAGTAACCGCTGTGTCAAAACCGATTGTGAAGTCAGTACCAACAATATCGTTATCGATTGTACCAGGAAGACCGATAGCTGGGAATCCATGTTCAGTCAAACGCATAGCACCGTGGTAAGATCCGTCACCACCGATAACAACTACACCTTCAATTCCGTGTTTTTTCAATTGCTCAATCCCTTTAAGTTGCCCTTCAAGTTGAGCGAACTCTGGGTAACGAGCAGAGTGAAGGAAAGTACCACCACGAGAAATGATGTCTCCTACTGAAGCCGCATCTAGGGGATGAATTTCACCAGCAACCATACCAGCATATCCATCATAGATACCAAATACTTCCATTCCTTCTGAAATTGCTTGACGAACAACTGCACGGATAGCAGCGTTCATACCAGGGGCGTCTCCACCACTAGTCAAAACAGCAATACGTTTCATATTGGTTATGCTCCTTTTTCTTTTAACATTCTTACTGATTATATCACATTTAAATGGAAAATTCTTCTATTTTCCGTAATTTTAGCGATAAATCGTTTTCATAACGATTCCACCTAATTTCGCTTCTAATTCAGTGGATTTAACTACAAAATGATGGGGGGAAACAATTGTTCTCTGTTCCTCTTCATACCTGATGATGACTGGGATTGGGCCTTTATATTGATCTAAAATTCTCGAAATTTCTTGATCTGAGTCATGATTTTTCACCTGAATCCAAAAACGCTCAGCTACTGCTTCTCTTATTTCTTGTGCAATCATTTGCAGACGGCCATCTCGTAACTGGATTTTTCCTTTTATATAGTAGAAAGCTCCTTCTCTTACTTCCTGCCCAACCTGACGATATAAGTCTGAAAAGAGTGTGACATCCAATTTTTTCTTACTGTCATCCACCTGTAAGAAAGCCATATTTTCACCTTTTTTGGTACGAATTACTTTTATTTTCTGAACTTCAACCAAAATAATAGCGTAGCTATTTTCTGACAAATTTCCAATTGGGATAATCGGGTAAATAGCCTTACCTGCAATAGCTTGTAAGGGATGTTTGCTGACTCCTACTCCTAGAAGCTCTTGTTCCATGTAGAATTTTTCTTGGTCCATCCAATCTTCCGATTCCTGCCAACTATATATCGTATCACCAAACAAGCTTCCTAACTCTTTCACAAATTCAAATAGATTAGCTAAATTATTGAATACTTTTTGACGATTTTTTTCAAATAAATCGAAAAGACCAACTTTTACCAAAGGTTCTAGCAGAGGAAGTTTCAGATAATTCTCAGGTAATTTAGCTATAAAATCTTCAATGCTCGAATAGGGTCTATTTTCAATAATCCAAAGCGCCAAATCCTTGCTGAGCCCCTTAATCGATTTCAAACCTAGATAGATGGACTTCTTTGCAATTTTATCGTGATAGGGAATAGTATTAATGGACAATGGGGCTACTTCAAAACCTGCTTCTAAGGCATCTGTTACATAATCACTGTTGACAGAATTCAACATAATTTGATAAAAGATGGCTGGATAATGCGTTTTGAAATAAGCCAACTGGAAGGCTAAGGCTGAGTAGGCATAGGCGTGAGATCGGTTAAAACCATAACCTGCAAACTTCTCCATAACATCAAAAACCTGCTCTGCTTTTTCCACAGTATGACCAGCTTCTATGGAGCCTTGAATAAAGGAAGCCCTCATCTCATGCATGGCAGAGGCATCCTTTTTACCCATAGCTCGACGCAAAATATCGGCTTTCCCAAGACTAAATCCAGCAAATCGCTGAGCAACCTGCATAACCTGCTCCTGATAGAGCATAATGCCATAAGTTGGAGCCAAAATATCCTCCAGAGCTGGATCGAGAACAGTCACTTCTTCCTGCCCATGCTTTCTTGCCACAAAATTATTGATGTAGTCACTGGCACCTGGTCGATTTAGAGAAGTAGTTGCTACGACATCTTCAAAACAGACTGGTTGCACACGTTTGAGCAAGCGAATGGCACCAGGTTGTTCAAATTGAAAGATACCTTTTGTATTACCAGAAGCAAAAAGAGCTAACGTTTCTTTGTCTTCCAAATCAATTTCTTCTATTTTTATATGAATACCTTCTGTTTCTGCAAGTAATTCTTGCATCTTCTGGACAAAGGTCAAATTTCTTAGTCCCAGAAAATCCATCTTCAAAAGTCCACTTGCTTCGACTCCATGAGCATCATATTGAGTCAGTGGAATTTCGTCACCATGCTTTAGAGGGATGTAATTGGTCAAATCTTGGTCGCTGATTACAACACCAGCTGCATGGACAGAGGTTTGTCTTGTATATCCCTCAATCTTGCAGGCAATTTCAAAGGCTTTTTGGTATTCTAACTTACTATTAATTTGCTGACG
The DNA here is from genome assembly GCF_001072665.1 of Streptococcus pseudopneumoniae. Classification (GTDB taxonomy): domain Bacteria; phylum Bacillota; class Bacilli; order Lactobacillales; family Streptococcaceae; genus Streptococcus; species Streptococcus pseudopneumoniae_S. The sequence continues at coordinate 55,456 of NZ_JVJI01000110.1, forward strand.
AAACTGGAGGTTACCCTCATAGGCCGACTTGAGATTATCACGAAAACTGATTTTTTTGGTAATTGCAGATAATTCATACTCTGGCACACCAAAACGTTTCAAGACATCACGTAAAGCTTGCTTGGCCCCAAAGGTAGAAAAAGTAACGATTTGAGCCGCATGTTTACTACCATATTTATTACCAACATATCTGATAAAATCTGGACGATAAATATCAGGAATATCAATATCAATATCAGGCATGGTATAGCGTTCACGATTGAGGAAACGTTCAAAAATCAGATTTTTCTGAACTGGGTCAATCCCTGTAATGTCTAGAGCATAGGAAACCAAGCTACCAACTGCAGAACCCCGTCCCATTCCCATATAATAGCCATTCGAACGTCCAAAACGCAATAAATCCCAAACAACCAAGAAATAATCATCAAAGCCCATATCATGAATAACAGCCAATTCTTGGTCTAGACGGTCTTGATATTCTTTACCAGTTAACCCCTTCTGAGCAAGCCCCATCTCAGCACGTTCTCTCAATTCTTCTACTGCTGGCCTTGCTGGATTAAAACGAGGTAATTTTAAACTAGTATCCAAGTCATAAGAAATACCTGAAATTAGCTTTTCTAGGTTTTCCAAGGCTTGAGGAAAACGTTCTTGGAATAGTTTCTCTAAAGAACTTGCTGATATAAAAACATCTTGTCTCGAACGCAAAGGAACTTCTCTGAGCGGTAGATTTTCTTTAATCGCTGTTAATACTTGAAGAACTTCTCTATCCTTACTTTCAAATGTGTTGACCCGATACAATGGCAAAATAGGATGATGAAATTCGCTGGCCAGTGTTTCTGGATAAACCCCTATATAGTAATCACAACCTAGATTTAACAACTCAAGTTCTTCAAAATAAGGCACAATTACCGCAATATCCTCTAGATACTGTGATAGAACTGACCAACTTTTCTCCCCCTGCATCTTGGCTGTTGAAAGTTTCATCAACTGCTGGTAGCCCACACTAGATAGAGCTAAAAAGCGCAGATTCACATCTTTATCATCTACAAGCACATTCATTTCAAGCCCTAACAAAGGATGAATGCCGTATTTTTTTGTAACCTCTAGAAAATCGAAAGCCCCGTAAAGATTGTCAATATCCATCATAGCCAGATGAGTGTAGCCATAGTCTTTTGCTACTCTCACATACTTGTCGATTGAAATGACACTCTCCATAAAACTATAGACTGTTTTTGTATCTAGTTGTGCGATCAATTTACACTTCTCCTCTATCGTTCTCACTATATTATACCATTTTCTTAAAATTTCTATTACTATTACTGATACTTTAATATCTAATAGCTCAAATCATAGTTAATTAGACAATCCTTGGATGATTTCCAACAGTACCACTAATATTTTTGTATTTAAGCTTATCATTTCACATGTTTATTTTATAAATACTTATTTTTATTTATTATAGTTTCTATTAATTTTTATAGTATCTTTTCTCTCTATTTTTTGATATAATAACCTTAATATATTTCATAAGTAGGAGGCTTTTATGCGTTTTAATCAATTCAGCTATTTTGCGCTACCTAGAGATACAATTATCTTTGAATTAAAAAAGTATGGATTTGATTTACCAGTCAACATCACAAATAAAAAAATGCTTGAAGCGTTTCTTATTCGTTTCTTTTTTAATTATAAAGATAGTGCCTATCCTCTATCCTGTTTAGCAGTTGATAAAGAAACTGACTTACTGACTTTTCTTCAGTCAGACAAAGAGTTGACTGCAGATATTTTCTATATTGTAGCCTTTCAACTTTTAGGTTTTTCTTACTTGGTTGACTTCGAGGACAGTGATGTTTTTCGTAAAGAAACTGGTTTTCCCATCGTATACGGTGATTTGATTGAAAATCTCTATCAGTTACTCAATACTCGTACCAAAAAAGGGAACACACTTATCGACCAACTTGTTAGTGACGGTCTTATTCCTGAGGATAATGACTATCACTACTTTAACGGCAAAAGTTTAGCAACTTTTTCTAGCCATAATGTCATTCGAGAAGTCGTTTACGTTGAGTCTCGTGTCGATACTGACCAAAAATGTCTACCAGACCTAGTCAAGGTCAGCATTATTCGTCCTCGTTATGATGGAAAAATCCCTGCTATCATGACAGCCAGCCCCTACCATCAGGGAACAAATGATAAAGCCAGCGACAAGACTCTCTACAAGATGGAGGGCGAGCTTGAAGTGAAGCCTGCTCACAAGATTGAGCTAGAGGAGCCTCAACTAAATCTCGTCCAAGCTCAAGGTCAAGCTGAGCTTGTGTCAGAAGCTGAGGAAAAGCTAACGCACATCAACGCTAGCTATAGTCTCAACGACTACTTCCTTCCACGAGGGTTTGCTAATCTCTATGTTTCAGGTGTTGGTACCAAAGACTCTACAGGTTTCATGACTAACGGGGACTACCAGCAAATAGAGGCTTATAAAAATGTCATTGACTGGCTCAATGGTCGCTGCCGTGCCTTTACTGACCATACGCGCCAGCGTCAAGTCAAGGCTGACTGGTCAAACGGAAAAGTAGCCACAACTGGACTTTCTTATCTAGGTACTATGTCCAATGGTCTTTCGACTACAGGTGTAGATGGTTTAGAGGTTATCATTGCCGAGGCTGGTATTTCTTCGTGGTACAACTACTACCGTGAAAACGGTCTGGTAACTAGCCCAGGTGGATATCCAGGGGAGGACTTTGACTCCCTTGCTGAACTAACCTACTCTCGTAATCTCTTGGCTGGTGACTATATTCGCGGGAACGAAGCTCACCAAGCTGACTTAGAAAAAGTAAAAGAGCAACTGGATCGCAAGTCTGGCGACTACAATCAGTTTTGGCATGACCGTAATTATCTACTCAATGCCCATAAGGTAAAAGCAGAGGTTGTCTTTACCCATGGGTCTCAGGATTGGAATGTCAAACCACTTCATGTTTACCAGATGTTCCATGCCCTTCCTGCTTATATAAATAAGCATCTCTTTTTCCATAATGGCGCTCATGTTTATATGAACAACTGGCAATCCATTGACTTCCGTGAATCCATGAATGCCTTATTGACTAAGAAATTATTGGGACAGGAAACGGAATACCAACTTCCTACTGTTATCTGGCAGGACAATACAGCTCCTCAGGCTTGGTTATCACTTGATACATTCGGTGAGCAAGAGAACTTTGAAACCTTCTCACTTGGTCAAGAAGTGCAAGTCATTCAAAACCAGTACTCAGATAAGGATTTTGAGCGTTATGGTAAGACCTACCAGACCTTCAATACGGAACTTTATCAAGGGAAAGCCAATCAAATCACTATTGACCTTCCTGTGACTAAAGATCTTCACTTGAACGGTCGTGCTCAGCTCAATCTACGTATCAAATCCAGCACAAATAAGGGGCTCTTATCTGCCCAACTGCTAGAATTTGGACAGAAAAAATACCTGCAACCTTATCCAGCTGTTTTAAGTGCTAGAACCATTGACAACGGTCGCTACCATATGTTGGAAAATCTCAACGAATTGCCTTTTCGCGAAAATGCACAACGCGTCGTGACAAAAGGCTACCTCAATTTACAAAATAGAAATGATTTACTGTTAGTAGAGGATATTACTGCAGATGAATGGATGGATATCCAATTTGAATTGCAACCAACTATTTACAAGTTAAAAGAAGGAGACACTCTTCGTTTAGTCCTCTATACTACTGACTTTGAAATCACAATCCGTGACAATACCGCTTACCACCTGACTGTCGATCTTGAACAGTCTAGTCTTATCCTACCTTGTCAAAAGGTATAATGTACCAGACTTTTAAGATGAAACTATTTCCACTTGAACTGTTAAACTACACATAAACTTAGTATCAAATTCAATCCTAGTCTAGACCTATGACGTAGCTAAAACTGGACCTTTGACAAAAGATACTAAGAATCTAACCAACATGTGTAACCATTTATAACACTCGCTACCACACCACATGTTGGAAAATCTCTGTGAATTGACATTAATCGTAAATTCACAACAAGTCGTGACAAAAGGCTACCCAAATTGAAGGATTTACTGTTAGTAGAGGACACCAATGTAGATAAACGGATAGATAGCCAATTCATCTCCACCCAACTAGTGACAAGTAAAAAGAAGGAGACTCACTCCGTATCGTTCTAAATTACTACTGACTTTGAAATCTTCATACGTGACAATACCGCTTACCACCCGACTGACGTTCTCGTTCAGTCCACGCTTTCTGTACCTTGTACAAGGAGTAACATTTTATGAATAAATCTGAACACCGACACCAACTCATACGAGCTCTTGTAACGAAAAACAAGATTCACACTCAAGCTGAGCTACAATCTCTGCTTGCCGATAATGATATTCAAGTTACACAAGCTACACTTTCGAGAGATATTAAAAGCATGAACCTTTCAAAAGTGCGAGAAGAAGACAACTCTTACTACGTGCTCAATACAGGTTCAATCTCAAAATGGGAAAAACGCCTCGAAATTTACATGGAAGATGCTCTTGTCTTGATGCGCCCAGTTCAACATCAAGTCCTACTAAAAACCCTTCCTGGACTTGCTCAATCCTTTGGTTCTATCATTGATGCATTGAGCTTCCCTGACGCTATCGCTAGCCTCTGTGGCGATGATGTCTGTCTTGTCATCTGTGAAGATGCAGAAGCTGCCCAAAAATGCTTTGAAGAGTTGAAAAAATTCGCTCCACCATTTTTCTTTGAAGAATAAAAAAAATTCCGTGTCTCATATGGCACGGAATCTTTTATCTATTTTACTGAGATGGATTATCTTTTTTAGTTCGTGCCAATCTCAGGGCACGATTTGGATTGAGACGATTAAACAGTTCTTCCAATTTCTTTTCATTCCAAACATCTGCGGCGGAAACAAAATTGCCATCCGCATCTCGGAAAGATATCGGTTTATCTCCCATACCAGTCTCCTAGTCTACAAATTCAAACTCAAATTTACCAATGCGGACCAAGTCCCCATCTTTAGCACCACGCGCACGAAGGGCTTCATCAACCCCCATACCACGAAGCTGGCGGGCAAATTTCATGACAGACTCGTCACGATCAAAGTTGGTCATATTAAAGAGTTTCATGAGTTTTTCACCAGAAAGTACCCATGTCGCATCGTCATCACGGCTAATTTCAAAGGCTTTTTCTTCCTCGTCAAATCCATAGTAAGCCTCTTCTTCCATATCTGACTCGTCGTAGAGCAAGAATTCTGGTGTCTTGTCTAACAATTCAGCTGTAGCATCCAAAAGCGTAGCCAAACCTTGCTTGGTTAAACCAGATATTGGGAAAATAGCTGGCAACTCTTCAAATTCATCGTAGTTTTCAGCTAATTTTTTCTTGAATTCTACAAGATTTTCCTGACTCTCAGGCATGTCCATCTTATTAGCTACAATAATCTGTGGACGCTCCATCAGACGGAGATTATATGACTCCAGCTCTTTATTGATGGCAAGATAATCCTCATAAGGATCACGGCCTTCGCTAGCTGACATATCAATAATATGAAGGATGACACGTGTACGCTCGATGTGACGGAGGAATTGAGTTCCCAAACCAACACCTTGACTAGCGCCTTCAATCAAACCTGGTAGATCGGCCACTGCAAAGGATTCACCTGATTGGGTACGAACCATACCTAGATTAGGCACAATTGTCGTAAAGTGGTAGGCACCAATTTTAGGTTTAGCAGATGTGATAACACTTAAAAGTGTTGATTTCCCAACAGATGGGAAGCCTACTAAACCAACATCTGCAAGGATTTTAAGTTCTAACTGTAACTCACGTTCCTGACCTGGTTCTCCATTTTCAGAGATTTCAGGTGCAGGATTTTTTGGTGTTGCAAAGCGGATATTTCCACGACCACCACGACCACCGTGGGCCACGATAAATTCTTGACCGTGTTCAATCAAATCTGTTAAAACTTTGCCAGTTTCTGCATCACGGACAGTCGTACCTTGTGGTACTCGAACTCTAAGGTCCTCAGCACCACGACCATGCATTCCTTTGGTCATTCCTTTTTCACCAGATTCAGCCTTGAAATGACGATTGTAGCGGAAATCCATCAAGGTACGTAAACCTTCATCTACAACGAAGACTACATTTCCTCCACGACCTCCGTCACCACCCCAAGGGCCACCATTAGGGACATATTTTTCACGGCGAAAGGCAACCATACCATCGCCACCATTACCAGCCTTGACCTTGATCTTGGCTGTATCTAAAAACATACTCATTTTTTCTACTCACTTTAAAAAAGGGCTGGGAAATCCCAGTCACAAAATTTTCTTGAATCTATTTTATAGATTACTGAGGGCACCAATTGCAGTTGCAAAAATTCCCAATAAACTTGCTACTAGCATGATAATCACGATAAACAAGGTTATTTTCTCAAACAAGGTTTTTTTACGATTTCCATTATCTCCAAATGCCATTTTTCTCTCCTTCGTTACATTCTATTTTCTATTATCTTAGCATGAATTCAGCTAGTTTTCAATAGTCAGTTGATACAGGTGCAATAATCCATAAAATGATATAAGCTACAATTCCTGCTCCGTAACCAAAAGCAAGAACACCCCATATTACACGAACAATAGTAGGATCTATATCAAAATAATAAGCCACGCCAGCACAAACACCCGCAATCTTTTTATCACGCCCACTTCTCATTAATTGTTTTTTTCATAGCTGTTCCTCTTTCTATTCTTCATGGTCTTTCCAATAATCTCTTATGCTAATTAACTGCGTTTTTGAAGCCTTCAGCATGCGTCTAGAGCCTTTTACGGGTACAGCAACCACCTGTTGTGGAAGGTACAAAACAGTTTTAAAGATTCGCTGACTGACCGTATCATCTTTAGCCAAATCTTTCTGGAAGTTATTTGAAATGATGGCATCCAGATAAAACTCATGCACTCGTTTTCCAAAGTTCTCAGCTGAAATCTCGTACAATTTCTCTGATAAGGTATGCTCATTCATGTCCGGCGTAGCAATCAGGGCTTCCAGAATAGCACCAGCCAAATCATGTTCTCCATAGTACAAGGTTCCAAACATTTTATCACTGATCAGATTGTCCAGATAAGGATTTCCATGAGCAATTAGAGGTGTCCCACTGGCTAAGCTTTCCAAGTATGTCAAACCTTGCGTTTCACTTGTCGATGCCGAGATGAAGAAATCCGCTGCCTTATAGTAGAGAGCTGTCTCACTAGGAGCAATCATCCCTGTAAAGACAACTGAGTCTTGAATCTCTAGTTTCTGGGCTTGCTCTTTGAGGTCATTCAGATAAGGACCATCTCCAGCTACCACCAGTTTAACCTTGTCTTCTTCTTTCAGAACTTCTGCAAAGGCTGCTAAAACTGCTTGAATATTTTTTTCATAGGAAATTCTGGAAAGACTAAGCAACATCTGTTCATCACCTTGAATCCCTAATTTAGTACGCAGTTCTTTCAAGTTTTCTTGCTTGATTTCAGGACGCTCAAACTTGGCTAATTCAATCCCAGTTGGAATGACCCGCTTTTCAACCTTAACCTTATAGTCAGATAGCAAGTCACGGACAATCTCACTCGGGCATATCACCCCATCCACATCATGCAGGAAACCTCTGACTAAGTACTTGACCATACTAGGACGAATCAACATCCCCTTAGCAATATAATGCACATAGTCTTCGTACTGGGTGTGATAGGTATGGATGACTGGAATTTTCAATTCACGCGCAATCCAAATTCCCAGCAAGCCAAGAGAAAATTCTGTCTGAGTATGGATAATATCTAGCTGATACTGTTTGGCAATTTCAAGCGCCTTGCTAAAACCTCGGTAGGCAAAGCGACGATCTTTAAAAGCAAAGAAAGGAACACTTGGAATGCGGATGATTTGCCAATCTTCGTAGCGATTGACATCCTTATCTGTCGTCGTAAAGATAAAAACAGCATGCCCCTGCTTTTCAAGTTCTGTTTTTAAGGTTCGTATACTGGTCGCAACACCTGAAACCTGAGGAAAATAGGTATCTGTAAATAAACCAATTCGCATAGATTACCTCACTTTTTATTTTCTCCCTAAAGTGGCTTGTTTCTCATAAAAGTCCAACCAGATTTGTAAGAGATGCTCTTCTGAATACTCTCTAGAAATATTCTTAGCTTTTTCTTTCAAATCTTTTAAAGCAGCAGGATTTGCTTGATATTCTAAAATAGCCTCTTTCATCTCTTCCCTATCTGCTGTCGCCCGATAATTTCCCTCTAAAATCACCTTATAGAGGTCCAAATCACGCAACATAATAGGAGCTTCACAACTGGCAGCTTCTAAAATGGTCATAGGGAAAAGTTCATTGTAACTAGGCAACAAGAAAAGATCCGCTAAAGCATACAATTCGCGCATCCGCTCTGGTGACACAATACCTGGAAAAATCAAATTTTTAGGAGGATTTTCCATAATTTTCTTGTAGCGTTCATAACCATCTGTCATACCACCAAAAGAGAAACCACCAGCCCAGATAAAGGTAATCTGAGGCAATTCCTCAGCCAGACGAATAAAATCATCAATCCCTTTACGTTTCTGAACTTGACCAGCACCGACAACAACAAACTGTTCATCAGCTAAATCCATTTCCTGACGAAGTTTCACTACTTGTTCAGCTGGAAGGGGATGCCATTTTTCCTTATTGACGAAGTTAGGAATATAGGTCACCTTTTCGCGTGGAATACCAGCTGCCACCAAATCCTCGATAAACATAGGATTTACCACCACCAAGTGCTCCATCCGGTTGTAAAAAGAAAATACATAGCGTTTCACAATTCCCTTTAAGAAAAATGGAATTTTCAAACTCCCCTCAAGTGTATCAGGCAAGAAATGCACATAGCCAATTTTCCTCCCTGAGCGTTTCTTTTGGAATGTTGATAAATAATAGGGGAAATCAATCGTATGAAAGTGAGTCACGTCTGCCTCAATCGGAAGATTTTCTGTAACAATCAATTGATCCTTGGCATCACGATGAAGAAGACGTACTAATTCACGGTAGGCACCTGAAACTCCTTGTCCTGCTACTTTCTCACTTGAACTCAACATATTGATGCGTAATTTCTTTTTTTCCATAGCTACTATTATATCATTTTCTTTGAATAAAATCAGCAAAAGAAAGGAGAGACTAGAGGAAAAGAGGGGAAATTTCCTCGCTTTTCCAATAATCTCTCACATGGTTTTATATGTTTACTTAATGCCTAGGGCAATGCGTGCATAACGACTCATTTTCTCAACTGTCCAGGCTGGATACCATACCAATTTAACCTCAGTATCCGTCACTTCTGGAACCTCTGTCATGGCATCATAAATCTGATCTGTCAAAAGGTCTGCTAGGGGACAACCCATAGTTGTCAAAGTCATATCGATCTCTGTTTGCCCTGTGTCGCCGTCAAAACGAATCTCATAAATCAAACCAAGATTGACAATATCGATTCCCAGCTCAGGGTCGATGACTTCTTCCAAGGCTGTTAAAATCCGTGTTTTAATGTTATCAATTTGTTCTTCTGTATAAGCCATATTCATCCTCACTCTTAGTCTTCAATAAAATCACGAAGCGGTTTGCTGCGACTTGGTTGGCGTAGTTTTCTCAAAGCCTTGGCTTCAATCTGACGGATACGCTCACGAGTCACGTTAAAGACTTTACCTACATCTTCAAGAGTACGCATTTTTCCATCATCTAACCCAAAACGTAGACGCAGAACATTTTCTTCACGGTCTGTAAGAGTATCCAAGACCTCATCCAACTGCTCACGCAAGACGATACGAGTTGTATAGTCCACTGGATTTTCAATCACTTCGTCTTCGATAAAATCCCCAAGATGGCTATCATCCTCTTCACCGATAGGAGTTTCAAGAGATACCGGTTCTTGAGCAATCTTCAAGATTTCACGAACCTTGTCAGGAGTCATATCCATACGTTCGGCGATTTGCTCAGGTGTTGGATCTTGTCCCAATTCTTGAAGGAGATTACGTTGTTCGCGAACCAATTTATTGATGGTTTCAACCATGTGGACTGGAATACGGATGGTACGAGCTTGATCCGCAATAGCACGAGTGATAGCTTGACGAATCCACCAAGTTGCGTAAGTTGAAAACTTGAATCCTTTAGAATAGTCAAACTTGTCAACCGCCTTCATCAAGCCCATATTTCCTTCTTGAATCAAGTCAAGGAACTGCATACCACGCCCGACATAGCGTTTGGCAATAGAAACAACCAAACGAAGATTGGCTTCCGCAAGACGTTGTTTGGCTTCGATATCGCCAGCTTCAACTGCTAGTGCTAATTCTTTTTCCTCTTCATTGGTCAAAAGAGGAACGACCCCGATTTCTTTCAAGTACATACGGACAGGGTCATTAACCTTAGCCGAAGTTGAACCAATCAAGTCCTCATCGCTGAGTTCTGGTTCTTCTTCATTGCTAAGAACACGCGCGCTTGGATTTCCTTCGTTATCTGTGATAGAAATTCCTGCATCCTGAATCCGTTGCAAGAGATCTTCAATCCCATCAGCGTCCAAGGTAAAAGGAAGGACTAGACTGGCATTGATTTCGTCGTCTGTTGCTGTCCCTTTTTGCTTATGATTACGGATAAATTCTGCTACTTGTACATCAAATGTTGTTACTTCTTTTTGTTTTGTTGCCATTATTACTCCATTCTTCTCTTTTGGGAAATTAAACGTTCCAATTCTTCTAGGGCTGTGTCGGTATCTCCTACATGGCTAGCTTCCTGCACCTTCTTTTTGATTCTCATATTGTCCTGATTCAAGAGAGCCTTGTTTCGAGTCATCTCTACTTCACTAAGTTCCTGCGGTGACATCTCAGCAGGCAAATCCTGAGCTAAAACTTGGTACCAAGCTCTTTCAACTTCCTCTGTCTGTTCTGCTAGAACTTCTGGAGGAAGATTGCCATACTGGCCAAGCAAGTCATATAGGACCTGAAATTCAGGTGTGTCAAATGCAAAGTCTTCTCTCAAACGGTAATCGTTCAAAACAAGAGGAGATTCCATCATTCGATAAAGTAGATGAGCTTCTGCCCTCATAATAGCCGATAACTGCTTGGTGACAGGCATAGTGATTTGCGTCGGTCTGGAAACCCCTTCCATGCGATTCTGCCTTTGCGCCTGACGACTCTCATTAACAATCTGCTCAATCTGGGCATAATCAAAGGACGCCAGACTATCAGCTAAAATATGTATATAGCTGTTTTGAGCAGTGATAGATTTTTCTTGAACAATCAAGGGAGCTATTTTTTCAATAAACTCAATCTGAGCCTGCAGATTTTCACTATTTTCAGGCTTATACTGGTGAATGTAAAACTCAATCGGACTAATACGAGTTTTTGTTAATAGATAGGCCAAGTCTTCTGGACCATTTTTTTGTAGATATTCATCCGGATCCAAGTTATCAGGCATGCTGACGATCTGCACAGGCATATCACCAATTTCGTCCAGCGCTTTCAATGTCGCAGCTTGTCCAGCCTTATCGCCATCATAAACAAGAACCAACTTCTTGGTTAATCTTTTCAGATGCTCAACATGCTCACGACTTAAAGCTGTTCCCATAGATGCGACAGCATTTTCGATTCCAGCCCGATAGGCTGCAATGACATCCATGAATCCTTCCATCAGATAAATCTCACTGGCTTTTCCAGAAGATTTTTTTGCCCTATCCATATGATATAATTCGTAACTTTTGTTAAAAATTGCAGTCGATCGGCTATTTTTATACTTAGAAGTTTGTGAATCCGTTTTCTGCCAGATACGACCTGAGAAGGCAATGACCTTTCCTTGGTCATTTGTCAGGGGAAACATAATGCGATTGTGAAAGGTGTCTACAAATTGATTAGCATCCGAGAGATAAAACAGTCCTGAATCTAGGAAATCCTCATCTCGATACTGACCAGACAAACGTTGATAGAGATAGTTTCGTTCTGGAGGTGCCAAACCAATCCGAAAATGCTTGAGCACTTCATCTGTCAAACCACGCTGATAAAGGTAGTTTCTGGCCTCCTCCCCCATGGTCGTTGTCATGAGAATAGCATGATAAAATTTGGCAGCATCTTCATGCATATCATAAAGAGCTTGGTGGGGTGAAGCTGGCTTCTGCTCACTATAAAGCGGTTTTTCAACCTCAATCCCAACACGCTGACCTAAGATTTGGACAGCCTCCATAAAAGGAACTCCTTGGTACTCCTCGATGAACTTAAAGACATCACCTGAGCGACCACAACCAAAACAGTGGTAAAACTGCTTGTCCTCTACAACGTTAAAAGAAGGTGTTTTTTCACCATGAAAAGGACAGAGCCCTAGATAGTTCCGTCCTGCCTTTTGTAAAGAAATCACATCTCCTATGACTTCCACAATGTTGGCATTGTTTTTGATTTCTTCAATGACTTGTTTGTCAACCATACACAATACCTCCATGTTATCATAGTTTACTTTATATAGTATACTTTATTTCAGAAAAAAAGTAAACCATTTCACTCATTTTCCCTACTTTATTCAAAGAGTTGATAATAATCAGAGATTTTCATTTTTGATTTATCTTCTTGGTTCAAATCTTGGATAATTCGTCCTTCTTTCATGACAATTAAACGATTGCCATATTTGAGAGCATCTTCCATATGGTGGGTAATCATAAGCGCTGTCAGCTGGTCTTTCTTGACAAATTCATCCGTCAATTCCATCAAGGCCACACTGGTCTTTGGATCAAGGGCTGCAGTATGCTCGTCTAACAAGAGTAATTCAGGACGCTTCAAGGTTGCCATCAAGAGACTCAAGGCTTGTCTTTGACCACCTGATAAGAACTCAATCGGTGTATTCAAGTGTTTCTCAAGACCATTTCCTACTTTTTCAATGGTCGCCTGAAATTCATCCTTATAACTAGTCAAGCGTCGTGGTAACAATCCACGCTTTTCACCACGAAACTTGGCAATTAAAAGATTTTCAGCGACTGTCATACGAGGAGCAGTCCCCATCTTTGGGTCTTGGAAGACACGAGACAGATACTTGGCTCGCTTCTCTGGTGAAAACTTGGTAACATCCTCACCTAAAATACGGATAGTTCCACTGGTTAGTGATAAAGTTCCTGCAATAGTATTAAAAAGAGTTGATTTACCAGCACCATTTCCACCTAAAATCGTGATAAAGTCCTGTTCAAAAATTTCTAATGAAACATCATTTAAAATAATCTTTTCTTCATCAAAGCCATTTTTAACGACTTTGGTTGCATTTTTTAATTCTACAATTGCTGTCATTTGCTTAACTTGGCTCCTTTCAAGATGGTTTGCTTAAATGTTGGAATCATGAGGCAGACTGCTAAAATCACTGCACTGTATAGACGAAGGTAACTTGTGTTAAATCCAAGCGCAATAACTGCCCACACTAAGAATTGATAAGCGATAGAACCTACAACGATGGTAACCAGACGTTCTGCCAAGCTCAAACTCTTGAAGATAACTTCCCCAATAATCAAACTTGCAAGCCCCACAACGATGACACCAATTCCTCGAGATACATCAGCATACCCTTCTTGCTGGGCAATAAGAGCTCCTGCAAGTGCAATCACACCATTTGATAAAACCAAGCCCATAAGCTCCATGCGTCCAGTATGAATCCCGAAACTTCTAGCCATATCAGGATTGTCACCTGTAGCAATATAGGCTTGTCCTAGTTTGGTATCCAAGAAAAAGAGCATGAGAGCAATAACAAGACTGACAAAGATGAGACCTGTCAAGAGTTGGTTCAAATCTGAATCAAAAGGCAAAACATCCTGAATTTGCTTGGTTCCAAGCAGTCCTAAGTTTGCACGCCCCATAATCAAGAGCATGATAGAGTGGCAAGAAGTCATCACCAAAATCCCTGAGAGCAAGGTTGGGATCTTCCCTTTTGTATAAAGAAGTCCTGCTGCCATACCAGCCAAACAACCTGCTCCAACAGCAACAAGTGTCGCTAAAAAGGGATTCACGCCCCTTGTTATCAAAGTGACAGCAACAGCTCCCCCAAGAGGGAAGGAACCTTCTGCCGTCATATCTGGAAAGTTCAAAATCCTAAATGTCATAAAGATTCCCAGACCTAGAATAGCCCAGACAAATCCTTGAGAAATAATAGATAATATCATCTGTTTCTTAACCTTTTCTATATGATTTCTATTGTAAAAAATTGGAGGAGATGTCCCCAACTCCTCCATTCTAGATTATTCAATCACTTGTCCTGCTTCTTTTAGAACAGATTCAGGAATCGTAATACCTAATTCTTGTGCCAATTTTTTGTTAATTACTGACTTACCAGTTGAAAATACATTGACTGGAGTATCAGCTGGTTTTGCACCTTTCAAAACTTGTGCAATCATTTTACCTGTTGCCACACCGAGATCATGTTGATCAACTACAACGGATGCCAAACCACCTGCTTCTACCATGGCAGTTGCGCTTGGGTAGATTGGTTTTTTAGCTGATTGGTTGCTTGATACAACAGTTGAGAAGGCTGAAGCAATAGTGTTATCGATTGGAACCCAGATAGCATCAACCTTGCTAGTCATAACGTTAACTGTTGAAGCAATTTCATTTGTTGAAGGAACTGCAAATGTTTCTACTGTCAAACCTGCTTTTTCAGCATAAGCCTTAAATTCTTCTACCTGAGTTTTTGAATTGTCTTCGCTGCTTGAGTAAAGAGCTCCGATTGTTTTCACATTTGGTGTCAAAGCCTTGATGAGTTCAACTTGTTGTTGAGCTGGATTGTGGTCAGATACCCCTGTGATGTTGCCACCTGGTTTTTTCAAATCTTTAACCAAGTTCGCACCGATTGGGTCTGTAATAGCAGCCATGATAACCGGTAGGTCTTTTGTGGCACTAGCCAAGCCTTGAGCAGCTGGTGTTGCAATCCCTACTACTAGGTCATTCCCATTTGCAACCAATTGTTTACTCATTGTCGCAACCTTACTTTGGTCACCTTCTGAGTTCATAAAATCGATTTTAAGTTGATCATCTTTATAACCTTCTTCTGCAAGTCCATCTTGGATTCCCTTATAAATCAAGTCAAGAGATGGATGGCTTACAAACTGAAGGACACCAACTTTGGCAACTTTCTTTTCATTTTTAGCTTCTGATGTATTCATTGAAGAGTAAATCAAACTTCCTGCTACTAAGACTGCTAATGCAACAATCATTCCAATTAAACGTTTATTTTTCATTCTATTTCTCCTTTTTATTTCCTTTAATATATTTCACTTATCTAAACAAGCGACGCCATCGTTTTCTTTCCATACTAACCTCCATCAAAAAAGTCCTCACACAAAAAAACTTGTGTGAGGACGTCGATGCGCGGTACCACCTCAATTATAGGGAATTTCCCTATCGCTCTGTCTCGCAATAACGAGATGCACTGTAAGGTGTGCTCACCGAATTTTTATGATTTCAAATTCTAAATAACATTCAGCCCAATTTTCATCATCATCACTTATCTGTTTTCAGCTACCACAGACTCTCTAAAAATTTTATATGATTACTTTTCTGAATGGTTAAATTATATCATTTTTCAACTACTTGTCAAGACTCTTTTAGCATTTTTTTGAAAGATTCAAAAACTTCCCCTATAGAAAAGAGGAAGTTTGATAGGTATCAGCCTGAATTACGCAATCCTGTCGCAATTCCGTTGATGGTTGTATGGATTAATTTTTCTTGGTCGCTAGATAATTCTCCTCGGCGTTGACGTTTAATCAACTCCAACTGGATATAGTTGAGAATATTAAAGTAAGGCATACGATAATCCAAACTTGCTTTTAGATATGGATTTTCAGCCAAGAGTTCGTCATACCCTTCGATAGCCAAGATAACTTCCTTGGTAACTTGCCATTCATTTAGAATAGTCTCATAGATTGCTTTTACTTCTTCATCCTCACACAGTTTGGCATATTCAAAAGCAATGTTCATATTTGATTTTGACAAGACCATATCAACATTTGAAAGAAGCGATTGGAAGAAAGGCCAATTTTGGTACATATCTCGTAGGATAGCGATATTCTCTGGATTTTTATCGATAAATTCCTTGAAGCTTGAACCAACCCCATACCATCCAGGGAACATGACGCGACTTTGCGACCATGAGAATACCCAAGGGATAGCTCGCAAACCACCGATTTCAGTAATAGTCTTACGAGCAGCTGGACGAGAACCAATGTTAAAGCTTGAAATAGCCTTGATTGGACTTGACTCAAAGAAATAATCATAAAAATGATCATTACCAAAGACCAAATCACGGTAGATATCGTAACTACGGTCCACTACTTGATCCATAATAGCTTCGTAACGATTTGAGGTATTGGTATCACTCTTCTTCTGAGTAATCATACGGTTAATGGCTGCTGAAACCAACATTTCAAGGTTATAGTAGGCTGCGTCTTTGTTTCCGTATTTATTCCCGATTACTTCACCCTGCTCCGTCAAGCGGATACGATCCTTAATGGACTTGAGAGGTTGAGAGGTGATGGCTTCATAGGTTGGTCCACCACCACGACCGACAGTACCACCGCGACCATGGAAGAAGGTAACCTTAACGCCAAATTCATCTCCGATAGCAGTCAATTGTTGTTGAGCCTTGTAGAGGGTCCAACATGATGATAGGTAACCACCATCTTTATTACTGTCAGAGTAGCCCAACATGATTTCTTGATAGTTATTGCGTGAAGCAATCCATTTCTTGGCCAGAGGAAGAGAAAGATATTCTCTCATGGTTTCTTCTGAGTGGTCCAAATCCTCAATTGTTTCAAAGAGAGGAACAATTTGGACCCGGGCTCTTTCTTTATCAACTAACCCTACTTCTTTTAGCAAGATAGCCAATTCCAACATGTCTGATACGCTGGTTGCATGTGAAATGATAGTCTGACGAATGACATCATCTCCCAACTTATCTTTCAACTTACGAGCAGCCTTAAAGATTGCTAATTCTTTTTCAAGTAACTCTGATTTTTCAACGTGAGTGGCAGAAAGAATACGTGGATCTTCTTCCAATTCTTTCAAAAGAAGCTGGCATTTTTCTTCTTCACTGAGTTCGCTATAATGAGAATGAATACCTGCTGATTTCAAGAGTTCGGCCACACAAGCTTCATGAACACTAGAATCTTGACGCATGTCAATAGATGCCAAATAAAAGCCAAAAATTTCAACTGCCTGAATCAGCTCAACAAAATCACCAGAAATCAGTGCTTCACCCTTGTTTTCCAAGAGGGAATCACGAATGGTAATTAAATCCTTATAAAAATCATTAGCTGTTTCATAGCGAGCTCCAACTTCCTTATCCTCAATCAAATAAGCTTTTGTCGCTTGGATTTTTGATTGAATATCAAACAAGGCACGACGGTATAGCTCTTTTTCACGATAAATAGAATTATCCTTAGACTGACGAGCCATTTCTCTGACTTGCTTGCTCACATTGACAATACTGGTTGAGAGAGAGAACTCACGATAAAGTTGGTAAATTTTTTCATCATAGTAGTTCATGATGACTTCACACTGAGTCATAGCAGATTGTTTCAAGGTGTCTGCTGTAACAAAAGGATTCCCATCACGGTCTCCACCAATCCACATACCCATGGTAATTGGTTTTGGATGTTTCAACTCCAAGCCATGTTTTTTAGCCAGACGTTTGTACTCAGCAGTCAAATGAGGAACTGCCTTCAGGAATGAACTATTGTAGTATTCCATAACATTCGTGATTTCATTGGTTACTTTCAATTTCTTTTCACGAATCATGTCTGTTTGCATGATAATCTCAATGTAACGACGGAGATCATTATGCCATTTTTCCTTATTAATCAAGCCTAATTTCACATCACGGTACTTACGCAAGAGGGTATGGATATGGTTGGTCAAATCCAACATACTCTTACGTTGTACTTGTGTTGGATGGGCAGTCAAAACAGGGACAACATTCAAATGTTCTAGAATTTCAACCGCATTTTCTTTTTCTGCAACCATTTTGATCGTTGCTGATAATTTCCCAAGATAATCTTGATCGATGTTATTTTGATGGTTGATTTCATAGGCTAAATCCACGTCTTCTGAAATATTAATCAAAAGAGGCAAGATAGAGAAATAGCGTGAAATATAAGCCATTTCATCATTTGTCAGACTAGTAACCAATTGGTTCAAGCCCTGATAATCTTCTTGAGTTGACAATTCCTTCAACTGCATGATTTTTTCAAAAGTCTCTGGGGCAAGCATATTTTTAGTGATATCTTCTAACAATTCTGTTAAAATCAATACTTCTTCTTGCACGACAGCTTTATTACTATAGTTTTCTAATTTTTGAAGAGACATAGGTAATCCTTTCCACTATCAACTCTACATATAGTTTGATGAGTGAGTTTCTAACTCCTCATATAATTGGGCACGTTTTTCACTTGCATCAATATTTAAGACAAAAGCAATGGCTACAGACAAGACTAGGAGACTGTTCCCTCCTTGTGATAAGAAGGGGAAGGTTACTCCTGTCGAAGGAATAATGCCAGAAATTCCACCGATATTGACAAATACCTGTACCAGCATCATCCCCCCAACCCCAATCGCCATCATGGAATTAAAGGGATTCTTAGCACGAATACCGACTAGGATAATTCGTAAAATCAGGAAAAAGACAAGTGCTAAAATCAAGCTGGCTCCCACAAATCCAAACTCTTCAATAACAATTGAAAATACAAAGTCTGTATGGGCCTCTGGTAAATAACCACGTTTTTCGATTGAATTTCCTAAGCCTAGACCAAACCACCCACCATTTACCATGGCAAAGTAGGAATTTGCAAGTTGGTGACCTGACCCTGCCAAATCGGCAAAGGGATTAAAGTAGGCACTGAAACGCTTAGCAACGTAACCAAATACTGGAACTTTTGAAAACTTATCAACCCCGATCATAGAAATAGCTGATAAGGACAGGGCTGAAACTCCAAATAATACACCGATAAAGGCTATAAACCAACGATGAGCAATTCCACTAACTGTATACATAATCAAGGCGACCAGAGCTAGGATGGTCGCATTCCCCAAATCTGGGAAAATAGCTAAACTTCCTATCATGACTAGTAGGACGAAGCGCCAATCATTAAAAGCACGAGGAATCCATTGATTTTGAGTTAAAACTTGAAAATCGTAAATTCCAATTTCATCCTGTTGTTTTGAGAAACGTTGGGCCAAGTACCAGACGATGATAATCTTCAAATACTCAGCTGGCTGAATGGTCAAAGGTCCTACTGAAATCCAACCATAGGCTCCATTGACTGGCGTACCAATTAAGCGAGCCAGAGCCAAAAGAATCAGCTCAACAAACATAATAATAAATAGCAGTCGTTCTTTTCTTAAAAAATTCAGTTTCAGCTTATATATCAAGGCAATCAATATTAAACTAAGTATCCAAAACATTCCCTGACTTCGAACCAATTGGAGGGCACTTTTACCTTCTTCGATAAGAATGGCACTGGTTGTAGAATAAACTACAATCAAGCCCAAAATAGATAAAAGTAAGTAAGGGACTAGAATAGAATAGTTTAACAGGTGCCTCTTACTAATCTTCATAGTATCACCAATCTAATGAGAACAAAAGAAATTATTCCCAAATTCCGTTTATTTTCTAGTTTTGATTGCTATTATACCATTTTTTCCGAAAGAAAAAAACTCTTACCCTTAAGATAATAGATTTTCTCATAAGAAAAAGAGCGCTTGGCTCTTTTCTGTTTTATTCTTTTGAAGAACTGCTTGAGCTTGAATCTCCACCACCGATATATTGGGTAAAGATATTTTGGAAGGCTTGATCTTTAACCTTGATATTGGCTGCTTGCAATTCTTTTCCGACAATACTTTGAACAAATGATGCATCATTTTGTTTTTGAGTCAAGATAACAGTTTTCAATTTTTCTTTGTAGTCATCGATATTAGATGACTTTTCTGTTTTCTTAATGAGTTTTACAATGTAATACTGACTGCTGTATGCTTGAGTACCAGTAGCTGTAATGACATCAGAAATGCCATTAACATCCAAGGCAAAAGCTGCTTTCTTAACTGGATCTGGTACTTCTGTTGAAGCTGAATCAAAAGTGATTTCACCACCGTTAGCTTTAGTTTTCTCATCAGTTGAGTTATCTTTAGCTAATTGAGCAAAATCTGCGCCACTTGCCTTAGCTTTTTCGAGTACTTCTTTCGCTTTATCCTCATTATCGAGACGAATAATTTGAGCAGTTACGTCCGGAGTATAGCTCTCAAATGCTTTCTTATACGCTTCATCAGTTAATTCAGCTTCTGCAGCCTTTTTAACTGCAAATTCAACTAATTTACTTGTACGAATTTGTGCTTTACGTGTTTCAAGAGTCATACCTGATTGTGATAAGACACGTTGGTAATTCTCACCATATTGTTTTTCTTCTCCAGAAATGATATCATCGATTTCTTTGTCATCTACTTCTGAGCCATATTGCTTCTCAAATACTTTTTGGATGGTCATATTCAACAAGACTTGTTGGGCTGAAGGATTGATTTTCACTTGCTCATAAAATTGATGTTCTGTGATGACATCCCCTTTCATGCTGATAAGGTCTGCCCCTTCTGAACCTTTCGAACAAGCTGCTAAAGTTGCTACTGATAATAGTGTAATGGCACCTGCCAATAGTTTTTTCTTCATGTCTACTCCTTTGAGATAAGTGTTACCCTATCTATTTTACTATATTTTCTTAAATTTTTCTGAAAATTATTCGCTGTCAAGCAATTGAACATCTGCTACATTTTTACGAAGCATGAGAATTCCGTCCCCTAAAGGTACTAATGTTGCAGTGAATTCTGGATTATCTAAGGTTGCATCAAATAATCTTTGAAGGCCTCGATAAATAGTTCGCTGACCACGACGAACCTCCATAATGTCCTTGGCAACATCACCACCTTGAAAAATATCATCCAAGACAACCACACCACCGACTTCCAAATGTTTGAGGATTTCTGGCAGAAAGACGATGTATTTAGACTTGGCTGAATCCATAAAGACGAAATCATAGGACTCTGTCAAGGTAGATAAGACATCTACCGCATCTCCTTCTAGGAGCGTAATTTGCTTGCGACTGTCAAACTGGGCGAAATTTTCCTTGGCAAATCCAATCATTTCTGGATTGCGGTCAATGGTTGTAATCTTAGCATTTGGCGCATGTTCAGCCATCAAGAGGGCTGAAAAACCGATAGCCGTCCCAATTTCCAGAATATTTTTAGGCCGCATGGTTTCCATGAGAAAACGGAAATAAGCAACCGTTTCATGAGGAATAATGGGAATATTTTCCTTGCGAGCAAAGTCTTCCAATTCTTTCAAAGATCCTGTGACTTGCTTTTGACGCTGACGCATCAAGTCTACAATTTCTTCTTTGACGACAGGACGACGCATGTTATGGTTGGCATTTTTACTATACGATTCAACCATCTTATGCCAATCCCAATTTTTCAACAAGGGCTTCAAACTCATTTAAGCGACGTTCAAAGACAGCAAAGGCATCGTTTAGGTAATCTTCCTTCTCCATATCAACACCAGCTTTTCTCATGACATTAAGTGGATAGTCAGACTTACCTGCCTTGAGGTAGTCGATATAGCGGTCACGGTCTTCTTGACTACCATGCACAATCTTTTCAGCCAAGGCTGAGGCTGCTGCAAAGCCAGTTGAATATTGGTATACATAGTAGTTATAGTAGAAGTGTGGAATGCGTGCCCACTCGTACTGGATTTCAGGATTGTCTTCCTTACTCAAACCATAATACTCTTGGTTCAAGTCTGCGTAGAGTTTATTTAAGAAATCACTTGTCAAGACTTCACCATTTTGATCCGCTTGGTGAATGGCGTGTTCAAACTCAGCAAATTGAGTTTGGCGGAAAACTGTTCCACGGAAACCATCTAGGAAGTTATTGAGAATAGCAAAGCGCGTTGCGTCGTCTTCCACTTCTTCCAATAATTTCTCCGTCAAGATATTTTCATTGGTCGTTGATGCAATCTCTGCCAAGAAGATAGAATAATCTCCGTAAACATAAGGTTGAGTTTCACGAGTATAGCTTGAGTGCATACTATGACCTGTTTCATGAACAAGAGTAAAGAGATTGTCTAGATTGTCCTGCCAGTTAAGAAGCATAAAGGCATTGGTATCATAAGAACCACCTGAGTAGGCACCTGAACGCTTGCCTTGGTTTTCGTAAACATCAATCCAACGATCGCTGAAGGCACGTTTAACACGGCTCAAGTAATCCTCACCCAAGACCGCCAAGGCATCTTCTGCTTTTTTCAAGGCTTCTTGGTAGGTAAAACTATACTCAACAGATGAAAGCGGTGTGTAGACATCGTACATCTTGAGGTCTGAAATCCCCAAAATCTTTGAACGAAGCTCAAGGTAACGATGCAAGAGGGGCAAATGCTTGCGAACTGCTGCTACCAAATTGTCATAAACACTTTCTGGAACAAAATTTGCTGCAAGGGCTGCATGACGAGCACTCTTGTAGTTGCGAACTTTTGCACGATAGTTTTGAACTTTAACATTTGTTTGTAAGGTTTTAGCATAAGTATGTTGGAATTGCTCATAAGTTGCATAAAGAGCTTGATAAGCACCACGACGCACCTCACGATTTTTAGACTCCATCAGACGTGTGTAAGTCCCATGAGAGAGCTGCACTTCCTTACCATCATCGTCGAGGACATAAGGGAACACAATATCCGCATTGTCCAAGATAGCGAAGGTTTCACTTGCTGAACCAAAGATTTCTCCAGCTCCAGCCAATAATTCTTCTTCACGTTGTGAAAGAACGTGATCCTTGCCTTGTAAAAGCTTATCAAAATAGTGTTGATAAACCTGCAATTTTGGTTGAGCCTCTAAAAAGTCAGCATATTGCTTTTCACTGATTTCCATAAATTCAGGCTCATAGAATGAAAAAGCTTGATCTAGCTGACTGTAGAGAGTCATTGCTTTGGCATAGTACTCTTGGTACTTGGCTTCACGTGTGTCCTGGTCATTTTTCATATGAGCATAAACGTAAAGCTTCTCCATTTGGCGTTCCATTTCAAGAGAAAATTCAGTAATTTCGAGTAGGCTATCCTCACTATCCAAGAGATGACCTTCATACTGGGCTACTGTCTCCAATTTTTCTGTTAATTCTTTTAAGGCTTCTTCCCAAGCCTGGTCAGTTGGGTAAATCGTTGATAGATCCCATGTATCTTTTTCATTTATTTCATTTCTTTGTAATACCATTAGATTCCTCCATCCTTTCTATTCTACCATATTTTTTAAGAAATATTGCTGATAAAAGGCTGGTGGATAGAGCTTTTGCCAATCATTTTGAGGATTTTCTTGATAATAGGTTTGAAAATACTGATAATAGCGAGTCAAATCTTGCTCAATTTGGCAAAAATCACCTACTAATGGTCGAATTTGTGGATACCATTCTTTTAGCCCATAAGTTAGAAGATTTTCTCCCTTTTTATAGGCTTCTGCTTGTTCTTTCATCCAAAAAGGATTTTGATAATAGAGTTGTTGCTGAATATAGCGACAGATATCCTTGTCCTGAGAAACTGTAAAATGAGATATTTTTTGTTTCTTATAGGGAAGACGTAATATTGCCAGTAGACTACCTTGACCATAAGGAAATTCCTTAATCTGATAATGGAGTTTACCGCGGAGATCTTGGTGAATCAGGTATTTGAGTCTTAAAAGCTGTTTTTCCTTGTCCAATTCCCAAACATAAAATCCCATGTTTTGACTAAAATAGAGAAAACCTTGTTGCAGACGAGTCAAACGCTCCTTGATCCAAAGTTTTTCTCCCAGTAACCACAGTACTTGGTAACCCTGACTACGATAGCCCTCGCTACGCTCTTTAAGAAGTTTCTGTGGCAAGGGACTACACTGAACTTCTAGAGCAAGATGACCATTTACAAATACATCCGCAATCTGTTTAAGCTCTGGAAGAGGGTATTCTAATTGCACCTCAGCCTCTGTTTTCAACCAGCGATAGAGGAATTCCTTATTTTCCAAGTGTTCTAGACTTTCATTTTCAGAGGAATAATCACAGTATTTTAGGGATTTATGGGCAAAATGGGGCCGGACAATTGGTCCTTGACGCAAACGGAGCTGACCTCCACAAGCTGGGCAGGTGTATGCTTGCTTCTCAAGTTTATCCTCTAACACATTTACCAATTCTCCCCTAGCATCTCTCGCAACAAACATGATTCCCTCCTTTTCTATATTATTCGTAAAAAAAGAAAAAGATCAGGAAATTTCCTAATCTACATCACTCTATAATTTTAGAGTTGCAAGCGGCTTTCAAGAGCTTGTGTCAACACTTCAGAATAGTTCACTTTCTCACGATCTGCAAGTCTGACTAGCCACTCTGGAACCGTAACATTTTTTCGAATCGCTTTATTATTCTTTACGAAAGGCAAGGGATTGACCTGAATCAAAGTCACAAATCCATCAGGAGCTTTCAACTCAGCAATGTCACTAGGAGTAGGCAAAGCCAGTCCTTCATCAATATAAGAAGCTAAAACACTCTCAAGCATTTCCCGAGCATTTTTCATTGCAAGTTCAATCGTTGCTCCTTCAGTCCCGCCTCCAAATTCAGGAAATTCAACCCAGTATCCAGTGCCTTCTCTATGAAAAATAGCAGGATAAGATTTTAGCATAATACACCTCCACAATTTCCAAATCAACTATAATCCCAAATCTTTTAATATTTTTCTCTCTAAACCTTTTCCTAGATCCTCATTACCGTGAACTGGAATAGTGACAAGATAGGGAACCCCTTCTTTCTTAAAATGATGATGACTTCCTCTCTTACGAACTTCAATCCATCCATTTGCAAGAGCTAATTTTACCATTTCCTTACCTGTGATTGGCATTTATCGTCACCTTTCTATTCAAAATTATACTTATAATGCGTATTTTTGTCAATTCTTCTATCTTATCTATTCGTAAAAAAAGAAAAAGATCAGGAAATTTCCTAACCTTCAATGTTTATTTAATTTTTTTAGCTAGCATGGTCGCAAAGCGTAGTTGAATACGATTGCCATTCTCATCGCGACGGTGCAAATGGCCTGGATTTTCATTGTACTTAACCAATTCCCAGTCCTTGTAATAGTCTGCCAATTCCCCTTCTTTAAAAGTGAATGGGAAGTTAACCGAGCAAGGATAATCCTCCGTGTCCATGGCACAAACGATAAGATTATAACCACCGACCGTGGTATGCTCCTGCATATTTTTGATAATTGCAGGAATGCGGTCTGCTTGCAAAAACATCAAAACAACTGTCGATACGATGAAATCATACGCTTGCCCAATACTGGCTGAATTGATATCATAAAGACCAACAGGCATATCCAAATCTTCCTGTTCCAAAATGCTTTGCAAGATTTCAAGGGCCAATTCATTTTGATCTACAGCTGTCACATCAAAACCTTGTTGGGCTAAAAAGAGAGAATTACGACCCTGACCACAGCCCAAATCCAAGGCTTTCCCTGGTTTTACTGTCTGCATTGCCTCTAGGACCTCTGAATGAACAGGATTGGTATTGTATTTCTTAGGAAAATAATCCTCAGGTTTACAATAAAACTCCAAATACCATTCTACATCGTCTGTTACAGCCTCCACTCGGTGCCAGGCTTGTGGTTGTGCCATGGGATTGTCAGCTCCTGCTTCAAATAGGTGTTCAGCTAGAACATCCCCATCCTCTGTCAATTCAATAAACTTGAGAGCTCCCTTCAAGACAGTAATTTTCCCCCAAGTCCCAACCTTGGTATTGTGTTTCTGCTGAACAGCCTCTGGCATGGTTTCTTTCGTCCACAAAGGCATACGTTTATAGGCAACTAGTTTTTCCATCTTCATTCCTCTTTTTATCGCTGATTAACAGCTTTCATCACGCGCGCAATATCGCGATTCTGCTCACGACGTTTGATAGACTCCCGTTTGTCATAGTCATGCTTCCCTTTGGCAAGTCCTAAAAGAAGCTTGGCATAGCCATCTTTGATATAGACTTTAAGGGGAACCAGGGTCATTCCTGTTCCTTTAGTCTCTTGTTCCAACTTTTGGATTTGCTTTTTATGTAGTAAGAGTTTTCGACGACGTTCTGGTTCTTGGTTCCAGATATTGCCCTCTTCGTAAGGAGCGATATGAACATTGCTCAACCAGACCTCCCCATTTTTTACTTGGGCAAAGCCATCCTTGAGATTGATTCGAGCTGCTCGCACACTCTTGATTTCAGTTCCAGTCAGGACCATCCCTGCCTCTAGCGTATCTACGATTGTATAGTCGTGACGCGCCTTTTTATTTTGTGCGACGACCTTTCCCTCGCCCTTTGCCATGCTTGGCTCCTTTCTTAGCTACTTCCTTGTAAAAGGGTTTCTTTCCTTTTTTCTTCTTGTCTTTTTGTGAATGATTGCGCTTATCATTTGAGCGTCCTGATTTTCTCTTATCTTCCTTCTTATCTGAACGACGACTTGAACCACGCCCTTTGTCACTGCGACTAGACTGTTTCAAGCCTTTTTCAATCACATCAAACTCACTTGGGATGTAAGAGAAGTCAATTTCACCCGTCATCTTGTCGGCTCTTTCAACTCGGATACGGATTTGCTGACCTACACGGAAGGTTGTTCCTGATTTCTCCCCACGAAGGGTCAAATCCCGCTCATTGAAATGATAAAATTCAGGTAGATTTGTGATATGAATCAAGCCTTCAACTGTGTTTGGCAATTCGACAAAGAGACCGAATTTGACAATACTTGATACAACTGCATCGTATTCTTCGCCTACGTATTCTTCCATGTACTCAGCCTTTTTCATGGCTTCTACTTCACGCTCAGCCTCGATGGCACGACGCTCACGGTTGGAAGACTGGGTCGCAATCTCTGGAATCACTTGTTCAAAATGCTCTGCTATTTCCTTAGAACGGCCGTAATCCCGAATCATACGATGAACAAGAAGGTCTGGATAACGACGAATCGGACTGGTAAAGTGAGTGTAATAGTCAGCAGCAAGGCCATAGTGGCCGTGATTGTGCTCTGAATAGCGAGCCTGCTGCATAGAGCGAAGAAGCATCATGGACAATACATCCGCATAAGGTTCTCCCTCAACAGTACACATGATGCCTTGGAGGGCCTCCTGGCTAATCTCACTGGCAGTCCCATAAATGCGCACGCCAAAACTCGAAGCATAATCAATAAACTTCTGAACTTTTTCAGCCTTAGGCTCCTCGTGAATTCGATAGATGAAAGGTAGATCCAGCTTGCTGAAATGCTCGGCAACTGTTTCATTGGCCATCAGCATGAAGGACTCAATCATACGCTCGGCAATGCCACGCTGACGAAGAACGATATCAACAGGCTTACCCTGTTTATCCACTAAAATCTTGGCTTCATTGGTATCAAAATTAAGGGCACCACGTTTCACACGCATGTTTTCTAAAATTTCATGGAGCTTGGCCATGAGTTCAATACTTGGAACAATTTTCTGATATTCTTGTCTCTTTTCCCTGTCTCCAGCTAGGATATCATTGACATCACTATAGGTCATACGGAAACTTGTCTTGATAACCGTTTGGGTAATAGTGTAATTAACCACACGACCATGTTTATCAATCTCCATAATGGCAGATTGGGTCAGACGGTCAACTTGAGGATTGAGGGAACAGATGCCATTTGACAGTCGTTCTGGAAGCATTGGTACCACACGGTCTGTTACATAGACTGAAGTCGCGCGGTTAAGGGCTTCCTTGTCAAGGGCAGAACCCTCGGTTACATAGTAGGAAACATCTGCGATGTGAACACCAAGCTCCAGATTTCCATTTTTCAAGGCCTTGATATGCACCGCATCGTCCAAGTCCTTGGCGTCAGCACCATCAATGGTAAAGGTAATCTCATCTCTTAGATCCAGACGACCTTCCATATCCTTTTGAGACGGAGCATCAGGCACACTTTCTGCTTCCTTGACAACAGCTTCTGGAAACTCGGATACAATGTCCATAGATTCCAAAACCTCAAGAACATCAATTCCGACATCCGTTGAATGCCCAACCACATCTAGAACACTCGCGACAAAGAAATCATGTTTCCTGCTTGGGTATTTATCGATAAAGACCTTGAGAACTTCGGTTCCTTCTAGTTTTAGAGCTGGTTTCTTAACATAGATGGGTTGACTGATTTTCTGATTTTTCGAACGGATGTAACCCGCATACTTAGGTTTTTCCTGATCTAGAACGATTTGGCCAACAACTGTTGTCATACTGTGTTCTAAGATATCGATAATTTTGGCTTCGGCTGCTGTTCCCTTATTGCGGTCAGCGACTTTCTTGATAACGACCTCAACGGTATCACCATCAATAGCATAGTTGACATCGTTTTTCCCTACAAAAAGGTCGTCCTCCTCGCCTTCTAGACTGACAAAGCCAAAGCCATTTTTATGGGCATGAAAAATCCCCTTGAGAGTAATCTCATGTTTTTTCTTGACTTCCAAAGTCAGACTTCCATCTTCTTCAAAGCGTATCTGGTGCTTTCTTTCCATCAAGGACAAGGTTTTAATCAACTCACGAAAATCCTCGGAACCTTCTTTTCCCAAAGCCTGAGCCAAGTCATTGACAGTCACCTTTCCCTTATCTTGTAAATATTCTTTTATTCTATCTTTCATATTTTCTTTCTAGATTTTTTATTTTCTTTTACTGTAAAACCTTCTCAAATATCTTTTAAAAATAAAAAGAGGCAAAGACCTAGTCCTGCCCATTATTTTCTTATCTACTTGATAATACCGTCAATGCTAAGGCAATGGCTAGCCAGAAAAAGACTAAAATCCCTGTCAAACGCTGCATTACAGCTTCAAAACCGCGTGCTTTACTGCGTTCAAACAAATCACCTGAGCTGGCATCAAATACATTGCTGGATTGGTTTTTGGTTGGTTGCATGAAAATCGCAATCACAATCACAACAGATAATACTAATAAAATGGTTAATAATAGGTTATACATATCAAACTCCTTAAAATCCTTATTATTTTACCATAAAATCTACTTAGATTCAAGATGTAGGGTTACTTTTCTTTCCTTGGGACAATACTTTAAAACCTCAATCTTGTCGGGATGGGTTTTGGAATTTTTACTGGTTAGGTAATTGATACTGCCACAAGAGGAGCATTTGAGATTAATTTTTACTCGCACTAGATTTCCTTTACTTTTAATAATGTTCGAAATTGAAGAAGGTTAAAGAGACAACTAAAGGCAACACAAAGGCTTGTCGCATAAAAGACTGCATGGTAGCCAAATTTTCCTGCTACTGCAGAACCTGCCATAGGACCAACGACACCTCCCAGATAAAAGAATACCTGATTGAAGGCAAAGACCCTCGAAATACCAGCTTTGGGCGTCATCTTGCTGAGAAGGGCATTAACTCCGGGAATCAAGGCACCAGTTCCCAATCCAAAAAGGAAACGATAAAGTCCTAGTTGAAGGGGGCTAGAGGCATTGGCACAGAGGAGATAGATGATAACTGAATAAAACTGGGCTACAATCAAGAGACGATGATTGCCCACCTTGTCACCTAGCTTTCCCATGACTCCTGCACTCATCATACTGGAAAAGCCCATACTGGATACAATCAAACCAGATACAAAAAGAAGATTCTCTGTCTGGCCTAAGTCGCGTACATACAGAGCTAAGATAGGGCCGATTGATTGGGCTGAAAATTGGATGACAAAACTGGTCAGAAAGAGGTTGATCAAGAGATAGGGATATTTAACTGATGTAAATAATTCCTTTGTTGGGATGGCCTTTTCCTTGGCTACTGGTTGAAAATCTTCCTTGATAAAGCAAATAGTCAAAACAGCAGCTAAGAATAGAAAACTACCAACCAGTAAGAAAACCGTACGAATGCCAAATAATTCTGCGATAAAGCCACCAATAAAGGGACCAGTTAGAGTACCTGCAACTACTCCTGTGGACAAAGTCCCAAGAGCAGAACCCGATTTCTTCTTGGGAACCTGACTGGCTATCAGGGCCGTTGCATTGGGAACAAATCCTGCAAATACACCGTTTAATAAACGAAGAAAGATTAACCAATAAATATTCGGGACAAAAGCCAAGCCTCCCATAGTAATGGTCATGGCCATCCCAGCCCGAATCATCATGGGTTTTCGACCGTATTTATCAGCAAAGATACCCCAGATAGGAGAAAAGAGCGCTGCGGAAATAGCAGAGACAGAAATAGCTAAGCCTGCATAAAAAGCAGCTTGATCACTCCCTACACCTAAATTTTCCACAAAGATGGGCATAAAAGGCACAACTAAGGAAATACTGGCTCCTGTCAGAAAATTACCAAACCAGGCAATGCGCAGATTATCCTTCCAGTTAATCTCTGTCATCTTCACTACCTCCCTCAAGCAGGGAGAAGACCTGAGTAAGAAGCTGGTCCTGATTTCCATTATTGTTTAAAACATGGCTGGCCAAATATTTCTTTTTCTCTAAAGGCCACTGGGCTGCCAGACGAAACTCAGCTTCATCTTTGGACAACTGGTCCCTTTTCATTAAGCGTTCTACTTGGACATCTCGGTCCACATAGACCAACCAAGTCTCATCAAACCAAGAGACGTAGTCCTGCTCAAAAAGTAAGGGAATATCCATGAAGAAAATCTCTTCTGTCTGAGCCAACTGGTCTCTCAACCTAGCTAGCTCCTCACGGATAATCTTTCCTTGGATTCGCTTAGACCATTCCTGTTCTTCAGGATTTGAAAAGATAAGACTAGCTAGGAGAGGCCGATTGAGTTCTCCATTTTCAAGGATGATTTCTTGCCCAAAGTGCTGAACTAGAGCCTCAAACAGACGACCACCAGGTTTCTGTAGTTGGTGAACAAGAGAGTCGGCATCCACTACTTGAAAGCCTTTCTTTCTTAGAAAATTTGTCACAGTTGATTTACCCGAAGCAATTCCCCCAGTGATTCCAATGATTTTTCCCATCAGCCCCTCCTTTGGCACTGAGGACAAAAGTGAGTTCCTCGTCCGCCTAGTTGGATTTTCTCAATGATGGTACCACAGCGTACACATTCTTGACCAGCCTTGTCATAGACCTGATGAAAATCCTGCATGGTTCCATCTTCCCCAAAGGCATTGGTATAGGTCCGAATGGTGGAACCACCTTTGTCAACAGCCTGGCCCAAAACAGCAATGGTCTGGTCATGAATGGCTGTCGCTTCGTCTGCTGTTAAATTCTGGGAAGATCTAGCTGGATGAACCTGAGCTCGCCAGAGAACCTCATCCACATAGATATTGCCAAGACCAGCTACCAAGGTCTGGTCTAAAAGATGGGATTTGATAGGCTTTTTAGACTTATCTAAAGCTACTTGAAAGACCTGCAAATCAAAGTCTTGTTCGCTTGGTTCAGGCCCTAGTTTTTTAGAAATAAAGTAGGCTTCCAAAAGGTCAGGAGCCAAGAGTTCCATGGTTCCAAACTTGCGTACATCCTCATAAACAAGCGTGCCACCATCTTCAAACTGGAAGAAAACATGGGCATGCTTGCGTTCGGGAACCTGGTACGGATAATAAAAATACTTGCCCTCCATCCGCAGATGAGAAATCAAGACCTTGTCTGTCAGGTAGAAAAGTAAATATTTGCCACGACGTCCCATTGACTCAACAACTTGACCAGGCACTTCCTTTTGAAACTCGTCCAAATCTGTCTTAATCATCTTGGGATAGCGAATTTCTACACTCGAAATCTTCTTTCCCAAAATCAATTTTTCCAAACCACGTCGAACGGTTTCAACCTCAGGTAATTCAGGCATAAGTCCTCCTTCTGTAAAAACAAGAAGCAGGCATGAGCCCACCTCTACTTAGTATTCTTTTTCATTATAGCCAAAGTCAGCCAAATCTAACTTTTTATCGCGCCAGTTTTTCTTGACCTTGACCCAGGTTTCTAGGAAAACCTTGTCTCCTAGCATGAGTTCGATATCACGACGGGCCATACTACCGATTTTCTTAAGCATAGCGCCACCTTTACCGATGATAATCCCTTTTTGGCTATCGCGCTCGACCATGATGGTTGCACGGATATGAACCTTGTCTGTCTCTTCGTCTCGTTTCATAGAATCAACTACTACTGCAACAGAATGCGGAATCTCTTCACGAGTTAGGTGCAAGACTTTCTCGCGAACCATTTCTGAAACCAAGAATCGTTCTGGATGGTCTGTGATTTGATCAGACGGGAAATATTGGAAACCTTCGTCCAGATTTTCACTCAAAATATCCACTAAACGTGAGATATTATTTCCCTGAAGGGCTGAGATAGGAACAATTTCCTTGAAGTCCATCTGATTACGGAAATCATCAATCTGAGACAAAAGCTGATCTGGGTGAACCTTATCGATCTTGTTCACCACCAAAATCACTGGTACATTAGCAGCCTTGAGACGCTCGATAATCATATCGTCCCCCTTACCACGCGCTTCATCAGCAGGCACCATAAAAAGAACGGTATCCACTTCGCGAAGGGTACTATAGGCAGATTCGACCATGAAATCTCCGAGAGCTGTTTTAGGTTTGTGAATCCCTGGTGTGTCGATAAAGACAATTTGCTCCTTATCAGTCGTGTAAATTCCCATGATTTTGTTGCGCGTTGTCTGCGCCTTGTCACTCATGATGGCAATCTTTTGCCCCATGACGTGGTTTAAAAAGGTTGACTTCCCAACATTGGGACGTCCTAAAATGGCTACAAAGCCTGATTTAAAAGTCATAATTTCCTCTTACTGTTTAAAATAATAAATCCCAGATTCGTGGGAGAAAAATCAATGCGCCTGTTAAGGCTGCAAAAAGAGAGACCACTAATACCGCGCCAGCCGCCATATCCTTGGCATTTTTAGCCAGCATGGAAAAGTGATAGTGACTGGCCAAATCCACCACATTTTCAATAGCAGAATTGATAATTTCAAAGGCTACTACTAAGAAAATGCTCAATAGGAGAAAGAGCCATTCGATTCGTGACACCTGAAAAACAAAACCTGCAAGGATGACTACAAGAGCCGTCACTGCATGTTTTCGCATATTGCGTTCTTCCTTGATAGCAGTAAAAATTCCTGTGATGGCAAATTCTAAACTAGATATCAGGTCACGATTTTTCCATTTTCGTTTATTGTCTTGTGAGTCCATAGGCTGTCAAAATTTCTTCTTGTAAACCGAACATCTCCGCTTCTTCTTCCGGAGTGTAGTGATCATAGCCGTTGATATGTAAAAAGCCGTGTACTGCCAAGAAGCCCATCTCACGCTCAAAGCTGTGGCCATATTCCTCGGCCTGCTCATGTGCCTTATCGATAGAGATGAAAAGTTCCCCAATATAGGCATCAAACTCAGACATCATCTCTGCCAATTCTGGATTTTCAAGTAAATCTTCTTCGTCAAAGGCAATTTCTAACTCTGGTTTATACTCGAGGCTGATGACATCTGTCGGACGGTCGGTGTCACGGTACTCTAGATTGAGTTCATGACTACGCTCGTTGGTCACAAAGGTGACTGCCATTTCCTTGTCTTCTTTTCCTAATTTTTGGGCTGCAAATTCCAAAATTTCTTGGGTTTGTCGCAACATTTCTTTTGAAACTTGACCAGTTTCATCTACCATTTCAATATACATGTACTTCTCGTTTCTCTTTACTTGGCTTTATTATACCACATTTCCATGATTTTATTCTACCTTTTTGATATAATACTATGGAATACAATCACAAGGAGAGAACGATGTCATTTGACGGATTTTTTTTACACCACATGGTTGAGGAATTGCGAAGAGAGTTAGTGAATGGTCGCATCCAGAAAATCAATCAGCCTTTTGAACAAGAGTTGGTCTTGCAAATCCGCAGCAATCGCCAAAGCCATCGCCTGCTCCTTTCTGCTCACCCAGTTTTTGGACGCATTCAGCTGACCCAAACGACTTTTGAAAATCCAGCTCAACCTTCTACCTTTATCATGGTTTTAAGAAAATATTTGCAGGGTGCCCTGATTGAATCGATTGAGCAGGTGGAAAATGACCGTATTGTTGAAATTACGGTTTCTAATAAAAACGAGATTGGAGACCATATTCAGGCTACCTTGATTATCGAAATCATGGGTAAACACAGTAATATTCTACTGGTTGATAAAAGCAGTCATAAAATCCTCGAAGTTATCAAACACGTTGGCTTTTCACAAAATAGCTACCGTACCTTGCTTCCTGGATCGACCTACATCGCTCCGCCAAGTACGGAATCTCTCAATCCTTTCACGATCAAGGATGAAAAGCTCTTTGAAATCCTACAAACTCAGGAAACGAGAGCTAAGAACCTTCAAAACCTCTTTCAAGGTCTGGGACGTGATACGGCAAATGAATTGGAAAGCATTCTGGTTAGTGATAAACTATCTACTTTCCGTAACTTTTTCAATCAAGAAACCAAACCATGCTTGACTGAGACTTCCTTCAGCCCAGTTCCTTTTGCAAATCAGGTGGGAGAGCCTTTTGCCAGTCTTTCTGATTTGTTGGACACCTACTATAAGGATAAGGCTGAACGCGACCGCGTCAAACAGCAAGCCAGTGAACTCATTCGTCGTGTTGAAAATGAACTTCAGAAAAATCGTCATAAGCTTAAAAAACAAGAAAAAGAGTTACTGGCGACAGACAATGCTGAAGAATTTCGACAAAAAGGAGAATTGCTAACAACCTTCCTCCACCAAGTGCCTAACGACCAAGAACAAGTTATCCTAGACAACTACTACACCAACCAACCTATCACGATTGCGCTTGATAAGGCTCTGACTCCCAACCAGAATGCTCAACGCTATTTTAAACGTTACCAAAAACTAAAAGAAGCTGTCAAATACTTGACTGATTTGATTGAAGAAACCAAGACAACCATTCTCTATCTGGAAAGTGTGGAGACCGTCCTCAACCAAGCTGGGCTGGAAGAAATCGCTGAAATCCGTGAAGAATTAATCCAAACTGGCTTTATCCGCAGAAGACAACGGGAGAAAATCCAGAAACGCAAAAAACCAGAACAGTATCTGGCGAGTGATGGCAAAACCATCATCTACGTCGGTAGAAACAATCTGCAAAATGAGGAACTAACCTTTAAAATGGCACGCAAGGAGGAACTTTGGTTCCATGCCAAGGATATTCCTGGAAGCCATGTTGTCATCTCAGGAAATCTTGACCCATCTGATGAAGTCAAGACAGACGCAGCAGAGCTGGCCGCCTACTTCTCTCAAGGTCGCTTGTCAAATCTGGTGCAGGTAGATATGATTGAAGTCAAGAAACTCAACAAACCAACTGGTGGAAAACCCGGTTTTGTCACCTACACAGGACAAAAGACCCTCCGTGTCACACCAGACCCAGAAAAAATTGCATCCATGAAAAAATCCTGATTTTACTTGAAATCAGGATTTTCTTTTACATTTTACTCTGCAATCAAGGTTTCCAATCCGACCTTCATCATATCAGTGAAGGTGTTTTGGCGTTCTTCTGCAGTCGTGTCTTCATCTGGATTGACCAAGCTATCTGAGATAGTCATAATAGCTAAAGCATCAACATGGTGTTGAGCAGCAAGATAGTAAAGAGCTGCTGCTTCCATTTCCACAGCCTTGACTCCCCATTTACCAAGTTCGATGTTCTTTTCAAAGTAGTTTGAATAAAAGACATCAGAAGACAAAACGTTCCCAACGTGGGTGGTCATACCAAGTTCTTTGGCGATATGGTAGGCCTTGTCCAGCAAATCAAAGCTAGCGATTTGTGGGAAATCGTACTGTGGCCAGTCATTGCGGATGATGTTAGAGTTGGTTGCAGCTGCTTGCGCCAGAACCAATTCACGAACGTGAACATCTTCATTCAAAGAACCTGCAGTTCCCACACGAATCAATTTCTTCACACCGTAGTCCACAATCAACTCACGCGCATAAATCGAAATCGATGGCATCCCCATCCCAGTTCCCATGACTGATACACGGTGGCCCTTGTAAGTACCAGTGTAACCAAACATGTTACGCACTTCGTTAAAACAAACAGCATCTTCAAGGAAATTTTCCGCAATAAACTTCGCACGAAGAGGATCCCCAGGAAGAAGAATTTTATCAGCAATTTCACCCTGTTGAGCAGCAATATGGATAGACATAATATAAGATACCAAACCCGTCAAAAAGCAAAGGGAAAATAGGAGTTGGATGCAGTGAGCGATGCTCTCTAGAACAACTATCTTTTTCCCACTGCTTTTAGGGTGGGTTCAATTCCTTTCTTTCTTAATTTTGATGATATTGAGAAGCTTAGAACGGCTTTTATTCAAATCCGAACTCCCTTCTCTTCTGAGCTTTTTAGAAAAGTTTTCCGCTCGTGTTCAAATCAGAACACAAGCTCTACCTTTCTATAATTTTTATAAATTTTAGATAGAATCTCGACTTTTGATACTAGGTATAAATTATAAATACTCTTTTTCAAATAGACCTAGAGTCGTTCTTAAAAAAGCTAAAGGCAAACTATAAATCGCCTTATTGTATTCCGACACCATCTCATTGTAGTGTAATTTTTGATTTGCAACCAGTACTTCTGATTCTTTTATTTCCGCTATCAAATCCTTGATACTTTGATCAGCAGTAACACTGGTATCTCTTTCAATCTGTTCTAAAATTTTATTCTTCGTATCTTCTACAATAGAAGAGTGTTCATGTCTGGAAGAAGTTCCAGACTCTCCATAAAATTTACGCTTTGACTCCGAATGATTTGCCTCATTTTCATCGTTTGTAGAATTGTTGACAGATCGCTTTTCTTCTAGTAATTCTGAAGTGCTTTTTCGAATGGACATTTTTAATTCATGGTCCACAATCTTATCAGTAAATTCACGAAGCTGGATAATTAATTTTTCAACATACTGTTCTTTAATTTCGATTGCACTATAGGAAGATCGAATGAGTTCCTTTAAGTTAATAACCTTATGGTATTGAAATATAAAGACTATGACCAGATAACTCAAAACTGAAAAAACAATGGACGCTCCTTCAAATGGCTCGTAATTGGTTTCACTACCAGAATTATTAAAGGCAGCAAAGATAAATAGCCAGACTAAGGTTAGGAGAACAATTATCAAAACCCCACGGATAATTCGAAAAAATGGATTATTAAATAAATTTGACATCATACCCTCTTATAATTCAGCAAGAATAGCTTTCAGCAAGCCTTTGAAGTCGCCTTTAACACGTTCAGTCACTTCCACAACTTCTTCGTGGTTGAGTTCTTCTTGGAATCCTGCAGCATGGTTAGTAATACATGAAATTCCTAGAACTTTCAAGCCTGAGTGGGCTGCCACAATAACTTCAGGAACAGTGGACATACCAACTGCATCTGCTCCCAGTGTCTTATAAGCACGGATTTCTGCTGGTGTTTCATAAGTTGGACCAGTAACACCGATATAGACACCTTCATCAAGCTTGATACCAAGTTTTTTAGCCACTTCATGGGCAGTAGCACGGTATTCTGGTGTGTAGGCCTTAGACATATCTGGGAAACGAGGACCAAAATCATCCAAGTTTTCACCCATCAATGGGTTTTGCCCCGTCATATTGATATGGTCTGAGATAGCCATCAAGGTACCAGGACCAAATCCAATACCTCCAGCTGCATTGGTTACAATGACACCTTCACATCCAAGAACTTTCATGACACGCACTGGGAAAGTCACCACTTCCAGAGGATTTCCCTCGTAGAAATGGAAGCGACCTTGAAGAGCCAAAACTTTTCGACCTGCAAGGTCACCATATACCAATTTCCCTGCGTGACCAACTACTGTAGAGCGGCCCCAGTTTGGAATCTCAGCATAGTCTACTATAACTGGATTTTCGATTTCTTCTGCAAGTTCTCCCAGACCTGATCCAAGGATTAAACCAAACTCAGGTGCTTGGATTCCCTTGTCTTTCAGGAAGGCAGCTGTTTCCTTGATCTTATTTAAAAACGTCATTGTGTCTCCTTTATTATTTTTTTAGCATTTGACCGATTTTGTCAAAAGTTTTAGCATTACGAATGGTGATTTGGCGGTAGAAAGGCATCTTGAGTAAGTATTTGTGATAGGCAGTTGCATAGTAGGATTCTTCAGAAAATTTCCCCCAGAAAATACCAAGTTTTCCGAAATGAACGACTTCATCTACCAGTTCCAAACTGTCCACTTTCTCGATCACTTGATCCACATCCAAGCTCTCCGTGTAGAAGAGCACATCTTTTCGAGCCAGGTCTTTGGTCCACCAATCTGGCAGATTATTCAGCTCTTCTTCATAATCTTCCTGACTCAGCAAAGAAAAGCTCTGAATAAATGGATAATGGACTTCAAAGAATACCTCTAACTTTTCAACCAATTGGGCTTTGGGAGCTGTCGAAGTAAAGAAAATGTTGCCACTGTTGATGTAGGTTTCAACCTTTTCCAGTCCCAAGTCTGTCAGTTCTTGACGAAGTTGCGCCATGACAACCTTATTTTTCCCACCAACATTAATGCCCCGAACAAGTAAAGCATAGTGCGTCATCTTATACCAATTTATCTAAGAAACTTTCCCCAATCATGGCAGTTTCAACACCAAAGTTATCCGCAACTGTCGCTGAGATATCTGCAAAACGTCCAACTGGAATGACACCATTTCCTTTAAAGGAAGGACTGTAAGCCAAAAGTGGAATATATTCGCGAGTGTGGTCTGTTCCTGCATAGGTTGGGTCATTTCCATGGTCCGCTGTAATCAAGAGAAGATCATTCTCTCTCATGGCTGCGATAATTTCAGGTAAGCGTTCATCAAACTCATGCAAGCAATCACGGTAACCATGAGCATTGCGACGGTGGCCGTAAAGGGCATCAAAGTCAACCAAGTTTGTGAATGAGAATCCTTTTTCAAACTCAGCAAGGCCCATGGTCTTCAAGAGTGTATCAATTCCGTGGCTATTTGACTTATTGTGTCCCATATCATGGTTGATACCCGCACCGTTAAAGATATCATTGATTTTACCAACAGCATAAGTATCAATACCAGCCTCATTCAATTTATCCAAAACAGTTGGGGCAAATGGAGATACAGCCAAGTCACGACGGTTTGCCGTACGAGTGAAGTTACCTGGTTCACCTACATAAGGGCGAGCAATGATACGACCTAGAAGGGCAGGACGTTCAAGTGTAATTGAACGAGCGTATTCACAGATACGGTACAATTCGTCCAAAGGAATAATATCTTCGTGGGCAGCAATTTGCAAAACAGGGTCGGCTGAAGTATAGATAATCAACTCCCCAGTTTCCATCTGACGTGGTCCAAAGTCATTGATAACAGCCGTTCCTGAGTAAGGTTTGTTAGCTTCACGAATGACCTTACGTCCTGAAAATTCTTCGATTTTTGTAAGAATTTCTTCTGGGAATCCATTCCAGAAAGTATCAAAAGGCTCAGTAATGTTGAGTCCCATGATTTCCCAGTGTCCAGTCATAGTATCCTTACCAAGAGATACTTCTTCTAATTTTGTTGCATATCCAGTTGGATTGCTTTCAGCTGGAACAGTCTTAAGAGGAGTTTCTCGAGGAATATTTCCAAGACCAATTTTAGCCATGTTTGGGACATTCAAACCAACTGCTTTTGAAATGTGTCCTAATGTGTCAGAAGCTCCATCTGGAACCCCTGCATTGACAAAGTTATTAGCATCTGGTGCAGCACCGATTCCTACAGAATCCAGTACCACCAAGTGAATACGATTAAATTTTGACATAGTGTATCTCCTTATTATTTTGCTTTGCTTGAAGTTAAAATCTGAACTCCATCTCGTCCAGCTACGATGACCTTATCCACCATTTGGTTGAATAAGCCATGCTCCACGACGCCAACGATATGGTCCAATTCTTGTCCGAAAGTAATTGGATCTTCAATGACATCCAAGGCAAGGTCAATGATAAAATTCTGCATATCGGTCACAAAACGTTGGCCATCTTTTTCACGGAAGCTTGGTTTATAGCCAGCGCGCTCAAACCGACGAAAGACCTGTTCTGCGCCGTACTGAACCACTTCTACAGGCAATTTAAAAGCACCTAGTTTGTCGACCAGCTTGCTTTCATCCACCACCCAAATGTATTCTTTTGAGGGCGTTGCCACAACCTTCTCCATCAGAAGGGCACCACCACCACCTTTGATTCCATTAAACTGACTATCCACTTCATCTGCCCCGTCGACTGTCACATCGACAAAGTCTACTTGGTCAATAGACTTGAGCGGGATATTAAGCCCTTCAGCCTGTTTACTAGTCACACTAGAAGTCGTTACAGCTGTAATCTGCAAGCCTTCTTCCTTAATACGACGACCGATTTCTTCGACAAAATAATAGGCAGTAGAACCTGTTCCCAGTCCGACAACCATGCCATCCTTGACAAACTCAGCAGCCTTGATACCTGCCATTTTCTTCAGATTTTCCACTCAAACACCTCCATTAAAGAGCTATTTCTATTATAACATGTATCCGTTTTTATTTCATGGATACACTAGAAAAACCCGAACATTTTTATTTCGGGTTTTGATGTCCTATTTAACCATGTCAGGATCGTAGTCATAAAATCCTGTATCAAGGAAACGGTTTTTAGGGTGTAACTTGCGTACTTCCTCATCCAGCAAGAAAGCTTGGTCATGGCTAAAGCTGCCCTCTTGGATCAAGCTACGCGCTTGGATAAAGAGTTTTGCAATCTCAACAAAGTTCTGACCTGGAGTGTAGAGCCCTTCTAGTTTCCAGTGAGTGAAACCATGCTCCACCAATTCTGTCAATTTAGTCATCAAATCAAGGTCATTGTTGGCAAAAATGTGGGTACCATGATTATCTTCAAAAATAGAATAGTGGCTCTCTGGATCACTTGGCTCAGCCAAAAAGAGGTCACGCTTGCGCGTCTTTTCATCATCGATATGCGTAAAGTTATAGTAGTTTTGCAAGAGTGGACGTTTAGAATGGTGAATAACACTAGCTCCGTAAACCAAAACTTCAGCAGGAATTTCCAAAATCTCGGGCATTTTGAAGAGTTCAGCAGATGGAATTTCACGCGCCAAAACAGCCTCAGATGCGCCAGCTTTTTGTCCCCAGAAGTTTATCTGACGACTGCTAGTTACCATAGTCGAAGCATCGTAGATAGTCT
This sequence comes from Streptococcus pseudopneumoniae, assembly GCF_001072665.1. Classification (GTDB taxonomy): domain Bacteria; phylum Bacillota; class Bacilli; order Lactobacillales; family Streptococcaceae; genus Streptococcus; species Streptococcus pseudopneumoniae_S. The sequence goes on from NZ_JVJI01000110.1 coordinate 96,665, forward strand.
TAAAGGAATAACCATCGCGGTTGACTACATAAAAGACACCTGCATCCCCAATCGTAATGTAGTCTGTCTTGATTTCTTCCAAGAAATCAAGGAATGGCTTGATACGATCCATCATATCTTGGTGCATGAGGGCATTGACCGCAACGATCAATTCCTTACCAGCTTCATGAACCAACTTAGCGATTTCACGCAATTGGTCATAACTAAAGGTTGTTGGCAGACGAAGGCCAAAATCTTTCTCACCAACATAGATACGGTCTACGCCAACTTCGAGCAGTTGTTTAACTTGTTCAATACTTTCAGCAGTTGCTGTAATGATAATCTTTTCCATAAGAAAAATTATACCATATTTCTGGAAAATCAGCTATTCTTTAAAAATGAAAAGGTACTTTATTCTTTTTGTAACCTTTCTGTAATAATTCTCTGCTGAAAAAATGATAAAATAGGTATGTACTGTTAAGGAGAGAATAATGCCCGTAAGAAAATTACAATCCTATGAGGTAGACTATCAAGAAGAATTAAGCCAGCAGGTTCCTCGCTATCAAGATTATACACCTGTAGCGCAATCTGATGCCAATCTCAAGGAAATCCTATTTTTTGTTAATATCGCTGTTTTTTGTATCTGTATTGCTATCTTTAGTTTTATCTTTTTAGCATTAAAATTATCAACTGCTCTTGCCTTTGCAGCAGCAATCGGAGCCAGCTTACTTGTCTTAAAAATTCAACGATCTATTATCAAACGAAAACGTAGAAGATAAATCCAAAATATCGCCCCAACTGGAGCGATATTTTTATTTTTTCTTTTTAGATGGTGTGTGGATGGCTATCTTCACTTCAAAGATTGTTCCTTTTGGTTTATTATCTTTAACAGTAATGCTTCCTTTTAAGGCATCTACAATTTGCTTGGCTAGGGATAATCCTAAACCAAAGCCACCTTTTTGACGGGTTCTAGCCTTGTCTACTCGATAAAAACGGTCAAAAATTTTCTTCTTATCTTCTGCGGAAATACCGACTCCATTATCAGAAACAAGTAAATACAGATTACGATCAGTGGCTGAAATCATAAAATCAATTTCACCATCCTCCTCAGTATATTTGATGGCATTATCAAATAGGATGGTCATCAGTTGTTTCAAAAGAAGTTGATCTGTGACAATTGTTCGATGGATACGATTTTCAAAACGGAAGACACGGTCATTTTCCGAAGCAATCATCTCATAGTTTGTGAAAGTCGTATTGAAAAAGCTAGTTGGAACTTCTGCAAGTTCCGGCTTAATCCCATCATCTCTACGAGCTAAATTCAACAAGTTCGTCGTCAAAAAACGCATATTTCGAACTTCTTCCAAACTAGACGCAATGCTTTCGCTCACATCCATAATGGTAGCTTCTGGCTTACGGAAAAGGGTTTCTAAACGATTTTGCAAAACAGCAAGTGGAGTTCGTAACTCATGACTGGCATTTTCCACAAAGGACTGCTGCTTCTGCATGCTCTCAAGCAGGGGCCGAACACTGACCCTAGCTAGATAGAGACTGGCAAGTAAAGACAAAATCCAGAAACTTGCCATCACGACCACAATCAATTGCTCATGCTTTTGACTGGCTTGCTCCAACTGACTGGTATTAATCAGGACAGCTGCATACTTGATATTGGTTGAAACCGAACTGATATTGGTTTCCATCAAAATCATGCGATAGATTTCTTCCTGTCCATAGCTATTAAAAACCTGAATTTGATAGATATGGCCTAATTCTTTTTTCTCCAGTTTAATCTTATCCAAGCCCAAAAATCGGTTTCCAGAAAGGAGCTGGGTAAAATTCTTATCAAAAAGAATGACTTCTGTGTTAGAACTAACATTTGGTTTTATCTCCGTCTTGCTAGTATCTGTAGCGGCATTCTCTAAATCTTTAATCTCTTCTGTTGCCCTATTTACAGCAAGCTGAATAACTGCCTGAGGATTATTACTCAAACCATGTAGCGTATCGTCCACCGAAGTGTAGAGACTCGAGTGCATGACCTGTAAAATAATCAAGGTCATGGTAGAGAAAATCAGAGTGAAGACACCAAAGTTGCGGATAAAATAACTAAAGTCATCCGCATACCATGTTTTTTTTAGTTTACTGAACATCTTTTAAAATATACCCAACACTACGCAAGGTTTGCAAATTCTCTGCAAAAGTGGTTCCTTTTAATTTCTTACGGACTTTTGAAACATAGACTTCGACAACCGAAATCGTTGTGTCACTATCAAATCCCCATAGGCGATCAAAAATCTGAGTCTTGGGCAAAATAACATTTTGATTTTGAAGGAAATAGACTAATAAATCAAACTCTTTCCCCAGCAATTCGACAGGAGTATCTTCGACCTTAACGGTGTTGGTTGACAAATTAACCACAATATTTCCATAAGTCAAGGTGTTTTCATTAAACTTGCCTGAACGTTTGAGCAGGGCTTGAATTCTCATTTTGAGTTCTTCTAGGTAGAAAGGTTTAGTCAGATAATCATCTGCTCCCAGTTCAAATCCATGTCCCTTGTCATCCAAACTTTCCTTAGCAGTCATGATCAGAACTGGAGTCGTAATCCCCTTTTCACGCAATTCTTTCAAGACTTGGAAGCCATTTTTTTCAGGCAACATCAAATCGAGCAAAATCAAGTCATAGACGCCACTTTCAGCTTCGTAGAGACCTTCTTCCCCATCAAATACCTGCATGACATCCGCAAAATCGTCTAAAAAGTCAAATACTGAATTTGACAGGCCTAGGTCATCCTCAACCAATAAGATTTTTATCATGAGAAACTCCTCCTTATTAAAACCATTATACCAAATTTGCCTTAAAAAAAACTCAACTCTCTGCATTTTACATGAGATAGCTGAGTTTTCTTTTTATTTTAGACTTATTTATGCATTTCCATATTGAAGAACAACTGCTTCCACTGCAGCTTTTTCACGGTTAATCAGATCAACACGCGCTGCAATTTCCTTGATTCCCATACCGATGTTACGGCTAAGAGCAAGGTCAGAAAGTTGTGGCTCAAAGAATTCCTTGTACTCTGCCAAACGTTGCTGAGTCTTAAATACGTGAGCAGGAAGGATAACAAAGCTATCAAAGCTCATATCTCCACCAAGAGCTGCCTTAATCCAAGCCCAGTTTTCACGAGCCCAAGACCATGCTGTTTCCTGAGTTGCTTGATGGCTTAAGAACTGGAAGTACCAAGCAGATAAGTCTTGTGGTTTGACCACAAATTTGTCCTTCCAAGAAGCAATCAAGGTTTGGATATTGTCCGCATCTTTACTATAGGCAAGAGCGGCTGCCAACTGGCGTTTAAAGACAGCATCTGTTGCGTGAGTATAAGTATCAAGATAAACTGCTAACAAGTCTTTAGTCTCATGATGTTTCATCTCATTGATCAGAACTTGTGAGCGAATAGCTGCTGGAAGTCCTGCAAGATTCTCCTTGTGAGCCGCGAAGATTTGGCTAGCGACTTGACTAGCTTCTGCATCATTTGAGCGAATCATCATAGAAACAGCCAACTGACGAACCAACTCATCCTCATCTGATTCGCCATCTTTAGCTTCAAAACCAAGACGGTCATAGTTGTGACGAGCCAATTTAGCAACCAAGGCTTTGAAGGCTCTTTCAGCTTCTGTTCCTTCATCTATAAAGCGCTCAAGAGCAGATATTACTTGAGAAACAGCTGAAACGACAAGGTAAGATTCTTCTTTAGCGAGTTTATCAAGTACTGGAAGCAAGTCTGCATAAGAAATGTGCCCTGCTTCAGCAAGCAAGCGACGTTCTTGGACGATTTGCAGTTTACTTGTATTATCAAGCTCAACTAGGTCAGCAAGAATAGCATCTAGCAAGTCTCCTTGATAGTCTGTAATGTAGTGAGCTGTATTTTCAGTATTGAGACGAAGAGCTCCTTCATTTTCAGCAAGAAGGGCTGCGTAGCCAGGGATTTCGATGCTTTCAGTTTCGAGTGTATCAGGCAAGCCTTTCCAGTTGCTGTTTAGTGGCACAACCCAGAGACGGTTCTTGTCTTCGTGCTCACCGATAAAGAATTGTTTTTGTGAGATCTTCAAGACATCATTTTCAACTTTGACAGTGAGAACTGGGTAACCAGGTTGTTCCAACCAAGAATCCATGAAGGCTGCGACATCACGTCCAGACGCTTGACCAAGAGCATCCCAAAGGTCACGACCAATTGTATTGCTGTATTGATGTTTTTCAAAGTAGGCATGCAAACCTTTGGCAAAATCAGCATCACCTAGCCAACGACGAAGCATATGCATGAGGCGACTTCCTTTGGCATAGACTATAGCTCCGTCAAAGAGCGTATTGATTTCATCTGGATGTTTAACTTCGACGTGAACAGATTGAACACCATCAGTCGCATCACGTTTCAAGGCAGACGGAACACCACCTGTTTGGAAATCTTCAAAGATATTCCAGCTTGGTTCAATAGCATCCACACAGACGTACTCCATCATGTTGGCAAAGCTTTCATTGAGCCAAAGGTCATCCCACCATTTCATAGTAACGAGGTTCCCAAACCATTGGTGAGCCAATTCATGGGCCACAACTAGGGCAACTTGTTGACGGCTAGCAAATGTTGAGTTTTCATCCACAACCAAGTAAACTTCACGGTAGGTCACAAGCCCCCAGTTTTCCATAGCACCAGCTGAGAAGTCAGGAAGGGCGATGTGGAGAGATTGAGGGATTGGGTATTTAACTCCATAGTAATCTTCGTAAAACTCGATAGAGCGAACAGCGATATCCAGTGAGAAATCAAGGTTTGATAGTGGATGAGCTTTGGTTGAATAAACACCTACGAGGGTACCGTTTTTAGTTTTAGCCGTCACACCTTGCAAATCACCAGCAACAAAGGCCAACAAGTAAGAAGACATGCGAGGTGTTGTCTCAAACTTCCAGATACCTGTTTCCTTACGGTTTTCAACATCAATCTCAGGCATGTTTGACAAGGCCAATTCACCTTCTGCTTGGTCAAAACGTAGAGAGAGGTCAAAAGTTGCTTTGGCTTCTGGCTCATCCACACATGGGAAGGCTTCACGCGCAAAATGGCTCTCAAATTGAGTAGACAAGACTTCCTTCTTGACTCCATCAACTGTGTAATAAGAAGGGTAAATCCCTGTCATGTTGTCTGTGATTTTTCCTGAGAAAGCAATAACAACTTCAACTTGACCAGCTTCCGCAAGTTCAATATGAAGGGCTTCATTGTCATGGTCAACTGTAAATGGACGAGCTTGACCTGCAACTTCTACAGAAGCGATTTCCAAATCTTTTTGGTGAAGGGAAATACGGTCACTCTGTGCTTGACCACTAATAGTCACCTTTCCTGAAAAAGTCTTGGTCTCACGACTCAAGTCTAAAAATAAATCATAATGTTCAGGAACAAATTGCTTAATAAAATGTTCAACTGCTTGCATAGTTTTCTCCTATCTAAGTTTAAGAGCTAGAGCTCTTCTTCAAACAAACTTATTATATCATGTTTTGCTTAAGAAAAAAGGATTGGACGGTCATTTCCAAAACTTTCTTCCTTCTATCTGTTTACAGAGGGTAGACCTTGCGAAATTCTTCTAAAACAACCTTGCTGTCAGGTGTAAAAGTCAATCCTGCTTCTCTCAACCACTCGGCGAAACAATCCTCATGAACCTGCCGCCAATAGGTCAGAGATTTGTCTCCCTCACCTTCCTTATAGGCATGTTGCTCAGAAACTTGATTAAAGGACTGAACGGAAACCCTTGTAATTTCGACAATGCAGACAGCCTGATTTTGACTGTCTAAAATGACATCAAAAGTTCCTTCTTGTGGAAGGGGCTCGTCTTCTAGTGCGTAGAGGTCGTAGGCCGAGGCGGTTGCAGTCTTTTCGCCTCTTAAAACCAAATCTGCTAAAAGGTCTGGTTCCACTCCAAAAGCCCAAGCATCGATTTCATCTCCTATAGAGGGGTTAATTTTCTTGTATGCATTCCACATTTCTTTCGGTGTCATGGGTGCTCCTTTGTAATTTTTTACTCACTTCTTTTATACGTTTGAGATGGTCTGGATGAACAATCTCTAAATTAAAAATATCTGGAATAGAACTGTAGTGGATAATGCATTTGATGCCCATCTGATTCATTTTTTGTATGAAAGAATCATTCAGATAGCCTGCTACAGCAAAGTCAATCTTTTTCATACTTGCTTTATCCTGCATCTGTCTCAGCATATCTAACATTATTGGACTTTCCATATCATGCCATTGACTGTTTCTCACAGTGGCAAAAACAAAAGAAGTCAAATCATTCATTCCAACTATAATCTTTGAAATACCCGTTTCCAGTATTCTGTCCAAGTCAAAATAAGCTGACGGCAATTCAATCATTGTGCCGATTTTCCCAGTAAAACCATGCTCACGCAATACTGTAATAGCTTGCTTTAATTGGTCGGCATCATTAACAAAAGGAAAGATAACAGATAGATTGGGATTGTTTTGATAAACTTCTGTAACGACATTTGCCTCAGCCTGAAATTCATCCAAACACGCCAGTAAACGCCTAGTTCCTCTATAACCAAACAAGGGATGATTTTCATCAAAATACTCTTTAGTTCCCTCTAAACAATTGGCTTCTGTATTCGTTAATTCAGAAAAACGATACCAGACCTTCTCATCTGAGTACAGGGAGCAGATAGTCGCTAGATAATCTTTTACAAATTCCTGGCAACTTGGTAATAGTATGTTTTGGTTGAGTTCTCTCAACAAGTATTCCCCACGAATCATTCCAATGTGGTGAAATACTTGAGGATAAACTTTTTCAAGAATTTTTTCACCACTAAGAGCTAGTTGGTTTCTCATCATTCACCTTCCAATTCATGTAAGAGGTTTTGTCCAGTTCTGGAAATCCTAATAATTCAGTCTTAACCTTCAAGACTAATGGCGAGGCATTTTTTTCTGTGATCTCTTGAATATCCATCCAATTACTCCTACTTCAAAGACCAGCCACCGTCTATTGTCAATATTTGTCCTTGCATGGCACTCGCTTTCCTACTTGCTAAGAAAAGGCTGATTTCTGCTATTTCCTCTGGCTCAATCCAGCGCTTGATTGGTGTTTCACTCGCCACCCAGTCAGCCAATCCACCTGGCTCAAAATCTGCAGCAGTCATAGCTGTCTTGACTGCTCCTGGAGCGATACCAAATACCTGAATCCCAGCTTCTGCATAGTCTAGAGCCAACTGCTTGGTGAAGCCAGCCAAGGCGTGCTTCGAAGAAGTGTAGGCGTGTCCACCGCCACCTGCTAGGCTAGAAGCAATGGAGCACATATTGATAATGATTCCTTTTTTATTCTCTAGCATTTGTGTCAAATAATACCGAGTCAACTCTACTGGAGTAACGTAGTTGATTTCAAAAATCTCATGAATTTCCTGCGCTGATTGTTCCAATAGGGGGTTATAATCATCCAAAACTCCAGCAGTATTACACAAAACATCCACCCGAGGACACCAGTCAAAAATAGGCTCCAAGTCGAGCGTTAAATCACGTTGTAAAAAGTGAAAGTCGCCTTGTAAGTCAGGATTTTCACTTTGGTCCACTCCGAAAACTTGATAACCTTTTTCTAAAAAAAGTCGACCTTGAGCCAGACCAATACCTGAACTCACCCCTGTAATGAGTACACGTCTAGTCATGCACTTCTACCCAATCCGTCGCCAAAACATCACAAGGTGTCGGACTCCACATAGAAAAACCTTCTCCTTCTCCAGACACGTTGATTAGGAAATAGGGTGTCACTTCCAGTGCAACCCCGTTTTGTTCAATAGTATCAAAAAGCTGGACATAGTTTTCAGCACCTCCCCAACCAGTTCGTACATATTTTTTCTTAGCCTTTAACCCAGGTAGAATTTCTTCAAATGTCATGTTTTTCTCCTTTAATATCAATAATTCTTCCCTTCATTATAACAAAAAAACCGCTTTGCAACGGCTTTTTGACTATACTTAACTCCATTTTATCTTCTTAAATCTACGGAAAAATAAAAAAACGACAACCACTTTTTCAGCAGTTATCGTTGCTTATCTTTTAATCTTTTCCACCAAGTCGACTATTGATATTCATCATGATACTAGCTATTTTTTCACCCCAGTACGGATCTGATGCATAGCGTACATTCATTCCCGTCACTTTATTTCCAAGGTGATCTCTTCCACGGTCAATATAGTTCTCACGAATCCACTTGGCCGCACCAAGAATTCCTTTATCTACATCATCAAATTTCTTAGCTGAATCATAGGGACTAGTATCGTAAGCAGCTATTCCGAAGAAGTTATTTTTATCATTAGCAATTTGGCTTCGTCCCCAAGCACTTTCTAGCGCACTATGAGCCATTAAATAGAGAGCATTGACACCATAACGTTTTTCAGCTTCTTTAAAAATTGCTCCTTTACCAGCAAGACGGCTATTTCGGATATTCATCATCGAATAAACTCTATTTAATTCATCCGCACTATAGTTGGTTGGTTCAGTTAAATTCTTGAAAAGGAAACGATTTTTGATAGTAAACCCATCGAAATGTTCTCCATCCTTTGAATAATACTTCTTACCAATTTTCATGGCTGAAGTATGTGGAGCTACCCGAATACTAGTGTATGGAGAAAGTTCATGATATAGGAATCTTCCATCTGTAGTATAGTGAGGAATAAACTCACTTCCTTCATCAACTAAAACCAAATCACTTTGATTCATATAACCGGACAAGCCTGATATTGAAACAGCTAGACGACTACCCTTGCTTTTAGAGCCATCATAGGTCACAATACTTCCCTGATTGACATAGCTCAAAATATCTCCTGATTCGCTATAAATATAGGCTGTGATTGGTTTAACCTTAAAATATTTTGGACTTTGAATCCACTTTCCGTTATCTTGGAAGAAGTACTCTTTATTTTTGATGTTAAAACCACCAGTAACATAGCTTCCATCTTCTTTCAGGTAGTACCATGCATTGTAGTTAGGATCAAAAATCCATTCATTCTTGGCCATATAACCACCAGATTTGAGGTAATAAGCACCAATCCATTCACGTGAAGCATAAGCACCACCTGATTTTAAGTAAAACCAGCTATTATAAGATTTATCAAAAATCCATTCTTTTTCAGCCATTGCTCCACTATTCTTTAGATAGTAAGCATCTTTCCACTGATTAATAGCCATCACACCATCACTGTTAAAATAGTACCATGTGCCCTTAATCTTTTCCCATTTATTACGAAGGATTTTTCCTGAATCTGTAGCATAATACCATTTATCAGTAATCTTCACCCAAGCATTTTGAGCCATTGCTCCACTACTATTAAGAAGATAATCGTTCACTAGAACATTGCTAGCCATAACTCCATCTTGGTTGAAGTAATACCAAACATTGCCAATTTTTTCCCATCTATTACGAACAATCTTTCCTGAATCTGTAGCATAATACCATTTATCAGCAATTTTCACCCAGGAATTTTCTACCATTGCTCCACTAGTATGAAAAGCATAGTCATTAACAATAGTATTGCTGGCCATGATTCCATGTTGATCAAAGAAATACCAGACACCCGCAATCTTTTTCCAATTTTTGATTGGTTGATTATTCTCATAAAAAAGCCATTTTCCATGCTCTTTCTGCCAACCATTCTTAGGAGCTTCTTCAACTTTTTCTTTATTTAAAATAGCCTCTTGTTTAGAATTATTTTCTTTTACAACAACTGGTTCTTTCTTTTTTTCCGTCTTTTCAGCTTCATTCTTTGTATTTTCAACAACTTTTTTCTCTTCTGATGCTGGTGTCTGATTTTTATCTTCAGACTGATTTTTGTCCACAGATTGACTCTTATTCGTCGTTTGACTTTGGTCCATTGTTTTACTATCTTCAGCAAAGACTGATGTTGTGGGCACAATTGCCAATGCAAGCACTGCCGTGCTTACAAGTAGTGTTCTCTTCATTTTACTCCCCTAAGTAGATATTCGTCTACATCATTCGTAATTAACTTTATTCTAACATAGTTAAAAGAAGAAAATATTACAAAATGATGAAAATTCTATTTCTTATTAACAATAAGGATGGTCTAGCTTATCTAAGGCTGGTTTTTACTTCCTTGCGGAGATTTTCTAGACTGCTGATGCCGTATTTGTCCATGACTTTTGGCAGATTTTCAATAATATCAGGACAGGCATATGGATTGGTAAAGTTAGCTGTTCCAACTCCAATAGCAGATGCTCCAGCCAGATACATTTCTAGGGCAGCTTCTGCCGAATCCACTCCCCCCATTCCAATAATGGGGAGGTCTGTTGTTTGGGCAACTTGACGGATGAGTTTGAGTGCTACTGGAAAAACTGCTGGACCAGACATTCCACCTGTTCCATTGGCCAAAATTGGTTTTCTGGTTTTGAGGTCAAAACGCATTCCAACCAGAGTATTAATCATAGTCAAGCCACTTGCTCCCGCATCTTCTGCTACTTTTGCGACGGTTACAATATCGGTCACACTAGGGGTTAGTTTGACATAAACTGGTACATCAGAGGCTTCCACAGCTGCTTTCACCACATCATAAGCCAAATCTGGATCTTGACCAATCAAAAGTCCGTGATTACAGTGGTCAACATTGGGGCAAGAAATATTGAGCTCAATAGCCTTTACATTAGCTGCCTTGGAAATCCCATGAGAAACAGCCGCATACTCTTGTTTTGAAAAACCAGCCACATTAGCGATAATAGGAAGATTTGGATATTCTCTTTCCAGCCAAGGTAGCTTTTCAGCCAAAACAACCTCCAAACCAGGATTTTGTAAGCCAATTGCATTGAGCATACCAGCGGGTGTTTCTGCCACCCTTGGAGTTGGATTGCCAAAACGGGGTTCAAGAGTTGTCGCCTTGATCATAATAGAACCCAAAAGGTCTAAATCATAGTACTTGGCATACTCTTGACCAAAACCAAAACAGCCTGATGCTGGAATAATCGGATTTTTCAAATCCAAGCCTGGTAGAGAAACTTGTAAACGATTTGTAGTCATAATTTTCTCCTTATAATACAACTGTTCCTGTGCGGAAAACAGGACCATCTTCACAGACGCGTTGGCTAACCGTCTCACTTTCTGGTACTTTTAGGACACAGGCATAGCAAGCTCCCATCCCACAAGCCATACGAGATTCCAAAGATAGATAGGCTCTTGGGTGATTATAAAAGGTTTGATTGATATACTTCATCATTCCAGGTGCCCCACATGAGTAAACAGCATCAAATTGATTGTCTAAATCCTTGATAACAACGGAAACATTTCCCTTGATACCATAAGAACCATCATCTGTCGTTACAAAGACTTGACCATATTGAGCTAATTCCGTCTCTAAAATAACAGCATCCTTATTAGCAAAACCAAGAACTGTCACTACTTTCACACCACGCGCATTCAATTCCTTGGCTACTTCAAGCAAGGGCGGAACACCAATCCCCCCACCAACAAGGAGAACCTGGCTCTGCTCATCAAGGTCAGACAAGTCAAAACCATTTCCCTGAGGTCCCATCACATCAAGAGTATCTCCCTGACTTAAGGTTGAAAAAATAGCGGTTCCAGCTCCCTCAATCCGATAAATGAGATGACACTGCTTCTTAACCTTATCAATAGACGAAATTGAAATAGGACGACGCAAAAGATGGGCATCATCAGGCACACGCAGATGAAGAAATTGGCCTGCTCGCATGGCTTCAACCATTTCCCCTTCTAGAACTAATTCAAAGATTGCTGGCGCGATTTCCTCCTGTGCAACCACCTTCATGGTTTCCAAACGAATTGCACCCAAACGTTTCTTACATGTGGGATTCATGACTTTTCCTCCTTAAATTTTAAGGGGACCAGACAAAGAAAAGACCTTGCTAGTGCAAGGCCTCAGTTAAAATCGTACAACAGAAGAGAGCACACTCAAAAAGTCTCCTCTAGAAAATTGCACTATTCTTTTATCTGACACCTTGTGAGTCTCTCTGGACTCCCCTTAAAGGTTAAATTTTTACTAGTATACTCTTTCAGCTAAAAAAAGTCAAGTAGAAAACGAACATGTATGCGGTAGAATTTTTTAGAACGCCTAAATTCATACATTTTTTAGGAGAACATCACCGAGTTTTAAAAAAAGACTGAACAAATTTCTTGCTCAGTCTTGACATTGATACACTTATCAGGTATCATTAATTAAAGACTGAGTAAGAAGGACGAGTTCTTACTCGGTAAGGCGAGAAGTGTTAGCGCACTTTTCGTCTTTTTTTATTCGATTAATTTAAGTAAATTATAACACATTTTTACATACCGTGCAAGCATTTTATGTTTAATTGTAGCACAAAAAGACCTTCTTTTACAAAGGTTATTGTTATATAACTTTTTATATACTTTGTTATTTACTTCTATTGTTTTCGGAAGTAAGATAATCTTTTACTATCAGGGTAACATTGATATCTAGATGTATTTTCTTTTTCCGTTTTACTCATTCTTTTTTTAATGGTATAAGCAGAAACTTCCTCTAAAGAAATAAATTTTTCATAATCCTCTCTCCAGTTGCCAAAGAATAGTTCCCTCAAGGAATCCTCATAATTCAAAACAATTATCCGACTCATCGTTTCAGCTCCAGCAAGAGTCCAGTACATTCCTCTTTTTTTCATTCTATAAGTGACCTTACGATGCTGACTCTCCATTATCCCGATTCCCGCATGACTGAATCCTCTCTGTTCGGCTGGTTTGGTATATTGGAAATTTCTCAATATTTTACTCTTGAACTTCTCAAACAACTCTTGTTCTTCTTCTGTATCAATATAACTTTCGGTCGTATCTAGGACAGTTCTCATTAACTGCTTATCATGTTGCTTAATCGCCTGGAAAGCTCTCTCTAATAGATCTTCAGAGTAAAATTTTAAATAATTCTTCAACTCCTTATTTACATGATACTCATCCCAGAAATGTTCGTGGCGTTTAATTCGCAAAACCTTCGCAATCTCTTTGAAAACATAGGGTGTATATCCATGACCTCCATCAGAGTTCGTAATCAATAAAGTCTGATTCGTAATTTCGTAATTATTGAACAGATAATCGATCACCTGCTCCCTCACTAAGCGGTTGTCAAGGCCAATAAATTCTTTTTTATCCTGAAGTTCAAATCGATTGCTGCCAACTTTTTGGCTTCCCGTATGGACTACAAAATGGGATAAATCATAATGTTTATTATCCTTTTGTGTGTCACGGGCTTTAACCATCACACCATCACCCTCAATATAAATAACCTGGGCTTTTCTTTTGCGAACCTCTTTATTCTCTTCATAATATCGATAGCCTTCTCTTTCCTCCAATAACTTCTCACAGATTTTTACAGCTTTTACTACAATTGGCTTTGTGATTGAAATGTGATAAGTCAATTGGATCACCTGAGTTACTTTATCATAGGGCATTAAAGTAGATAATTTAGCCACCTGGTACATAAATTCCCAGGAGAAGCGGACGTTCTTCTGAAGTCCTAACTTTTCATCTACTGGAATGAACCAATGATCTCCCTTTTTCCAACGTCTTCTTCTGAAAGTAAACTCTCCAAATGTAAAAGCGACGGTTCGCTCCATTGAATGAATACAGGTATAGCCCTTTGCTTTCATGACTGGAATCATCTCCTCATCATACCTAGAAACAAAGTTATAAAATTCTTTTGCATTTTGAAACAGCAATTGATTTTTTAGTTCTCTCTCATCAAAGAAAGCCATTCAGAATCCTCCCTTATTAAAATTACGCTTATTTTAATAAATTTTGACCTGAATGTTCAAATAATCCTTTGTTCTGACAAAAAAAGAGCCTATCTTTTCAGATAAACTCTTACTTGTCATACCAGGGTTTCTCTTTCTTACTAAAATAGGATTTGCTCATTTCAATAGTTGCTATCCCCATAGGAATCAAAATAATACTCCATAAAACCGTCACAATTCCATCTGCAATAAAGCTAAAACCACCTGTAAAGTGAAGTCCCAAATACAGTAATAATACAACTGGAAGGAAAGCTGGAGCGAATTTCAAAACGGCCAACCCTAAAACAATTATAAACACCATACTAAGACCAAACGTCTTATAAAATACATAGACTGCTATAGCTCCGATAAAAATAAAGAATAGCTGAACAAGTCTTTTAATATCAATGAAAATCATTGTAGATTCCTCCTACTTCATCAGTAATAATTTAAAATCTCATCTGTTAGATAAATTCTATTGGGTAGATTAGATCCTTGGCGGACTTCTTCAATTAAACCATGATTCTTTAGCTTCTTTTTCAAAGAAATTACTTTGCTTTCACCTGATTGAAGAGCCTCCATTAGCTCCTCTACACGGTAACATACAAAAGTATTTCCATTTTCATCATATCCTTTTAATTCAAAGTCAACCGCTCCTCTTAAACGATTTAATAAAAGCATATAGAGAAAGATTCCACTACTCTTCAGATCATTAAACTGTGGATTGTCTATTATTGGACGAGGAATCAAGAATTGTCCTGAATCTGTTGCTGCTGAAGAAAACTCTGGAATATCTGATAGATCTGATAAGTATTTCATTGCTATATTTCCTTTCTTATGGAACTCTATTTTTTCTTTCGCTCCATCTTTTCCCATTCTCTTATAATCAGATTCTCAAGATAAGATGAAGCTGATTTTTCACCGTGAAACTCTACTAAAGCATCTAACATATCATATCGAACATTATGATGCAGAGAGAAAGGGAAACGTTGCTTTTTATTGTAGCTTTCAGGAGACTTTCTAGCCTCCTGATTTTGTTTCCTAGACGAAGGAATCTTTTCTCTCTTTGGTGTACTTTGGAATGTTTGTTTTACTTGTGCGAATCGATTCTCTGTCATGCTACCTCTCCTTCTAACACACTCAAAATATTTTCATATACGTAGTTTATATTATCATAAAACTTTTGATGTGTCTCTTTTTGGTTAGCTGTCATCTCTTCATGCTGCTCAAAGACACTCTGACTGATCACAAGACTCTTGGCCATGAGCTCTTTCTCCTGGATAGATCCCAGGTAAGCCTGATCTTCTTCAACAACTTCTAAAAATTGTTTACAGGTGTCTGTTACATTGTTTCCAACGTACTTAATCTTATTTCCAATAAGATAAGGTTCTGCTTTAACATAGCTTTTCTTAGTAATAACTTCAATAGCTTCGCTCTTAATGAAGTCTACAAAATTTTTCAAAGATAACCAGGCACGAAAACCATTAAGAGAGGCATCAGAAACAGCCAAGACAATATCTGACACAGCTATAAAATTTGCTGTAACTAAGCTCTCATCATTGTGCGTATCAATCAGAATGACATCAAATTGTGCTTCTAACTCTTCGTAATGTTCGCTAAACCACATAAACAACTGGAGATATTTGTTGTTTCGACTAGCAAGATCTAACTGCTCATCTGTCAAACGCTCATCACCACAAATCAAACTGAGATTTTCTGATATTGGAACAATCTCATACTCTCCAGACGTAAATATATCATAGACGGTTTTCTCACATTTTACATCAAATGTTCTTGTCAAATTGCATTCCCAAGCTCCATCAATGAGTAGTGTTCTAAGCCCCTTAACACGTGCCAACCAATCCCCTTCATTAAAGGTATCTGTAGTCTTACCACCGCCACCTTTTCCTAAGTTTGTAGTCTGAATCTTCATGATTCCCTCCTTGGATAATTGTATATTTTGTTATATAACTTTTTATATACTTAATTATATCTAAAACAACCTTGTTTGTCAATATAAAAGCATAAAAAGTTATATAACTTTTTGTGCAACTTATTATCCGTATGTACCACCTATATTTCCGCCAACATAGGCTTTTAGCTGGATTTGTTGAACCGTAGTATTGAAATTTCCAACGAAATAGCTGTTCTCTTCTCCATTTTTAGTTAGAACAACTAAAAATTGAATCACGTCATCTGATTCAGTTGGCATCACTTCCAATTGTTTAGGTTGAAAATCATACTGATTCGTCAGAAGAGCCATCGCAAAGGTTTGAACCATCGCATTCTGTGTCATAGATAAATGATTCTCGATTGTTCCCTTGACATTTGGCAGAAAATTCGTCTTTTTTATATCTGCTACTGCTTCTTCAAAGGCTTTTAACACTTCTTTTTTGTCTTCTGAGCTTGCCTCTGCATAGGGGCGTTCTAGTTTTAACTTAGCTGTCCGATAATTCTTCTCGTCTGCTGTTTCCTCTCTGGAAGACGGCTCGTTTTGTGCGGTTCCTGAAGAACTCACCTGGGCAGCTTCTTCTATTTTAGTTTGTTGAGATGGTCTGAAACTCGATGCAATCCCTATTCCTGCCAAAACCAATAGAATACCTACTACAATCGATACAACCATATTCTCCTTTATCCAATCAATCATCTTATATCCTCCTTTTAATTTGAACTTAATTTAGCTTCTCTGTCATCTGGATAAGCAAAAGAGATTACCTGTTCTTGTTGTTGTGATTTAGTCCAAATACGATAATTCCATGTATATGGAGTTTTGAACTGATCCCAACCACTCAGAGGTGTATTTTGTTCTACAAATAAGATAGAGCCATTCTCGAAAACATGACATACAATTCCAGTATGACCATATCCTCCGCCTCCTACCTGTGAAGAAAAAATAGCGCCTCTTTTGGGTGTAGTCTTAACCGAATTTCCAAATATTCCAGCCCATGCCGCCGCTTGATCTTTCCCATCTCCCTGTACTGAGCCAGAATGACCCCATAAGTGATTTCCCATGCTAATTGTAAGATTCACACATTGTCCAGCATACTCGTCACTTCCAGGATTATACCATCCTGTAGACTTAGCATAATCCATGCCTAAGCTCTTAGGATCAATAATGAATGGTTTCAAGCTATCTGGTAAGTCTTCTGGTTTATACCCCCACGCAGTCGCATCTGAAGGGACAGTTCCCGTTCCATCGGTACTGCTACCTGACTCACCACATCCACTTCTTTCAGCTGAAGAAGACACCGCACTATCTGAAGAACTGACATCTTGTGTACTGGATCCTTCATAAGGTTTCTCACCATGAGCAGCAATAGCTTCCTTATCAAGCCACTGATACTTCGTACCTAGTTTTTGGTACATATCAGTTAGTTTGCTCTTATAAGTGCCATCTGTGGCCCATCCGCCATCTGCTATAGCGGATAGGCTAGCAATGCCATTTGTATTGTTTATAGCCCCTTTATAAAGTGTCTGGTGAGCCATAAACTCAGCTTTCCCTACGATCCCTGCATCGTAGCTAGAGAACCAAGTATAAGCTCCTCCTGTACCGTCTCCGACATTCGCTCCAGGCTTTGTCCCACTTAAATCAACACTATCTTCACCATACGTCGCAAGAGTAACTGGAAAATTACTTTTGCTAGAGGTTTTAACACCTCCCATATTGTGAGCTTTCCAGAAGGAGGTACCATTAGGATTCGTAAAATTGAAGCCATTCTCTATCATTGTTTGAGTGATAGAGGCTGAAGGTAGGAAACCTCCTGCCTTCCAAGACAGGATATAGGCTTCCTTATGCTTTTTTACAAAGTCATCGATGGAACCATCAGCTGAAGAAACTGTGGAGTCGCCAGTTGAAGATGTTGTTTCTACAGCACCACAATCATTTCTTCCATTATTGGTTACAGCTCCCATTATCCCAACTAACATGGTTATCCCAACATTGATAATTAATAGGAGAGCCACAAAAGGAATGAGGATCTTCAGTTTAAATATTTTTTTCATGGATACCTCACTTATCTACCACAATCCTAATATTGTTCGCAAAATTCCATAAAAAACTAAAAATACAATAAATCCTATTCCAATCTTCTTGAGACCGTTCAAAAACTCCTTATCTCGTTCTTTTTGTGCTTCCAGGCGTTTTGGATCAGATTCTCCCTCTGAAGCGAAATAATCTCTTTCTTGTTGCATGCGATATTTACGAATCAATACGTATTGATCAAATCTCTGCTTAGTCCTGGCAATCATTCCTAGTTTATTTTTGGCCATTCTGGTTTACCTTCCTTTCTTACTCAATACCGCCATAGCGCTCAACTTCAGGGGCTAACAGCTGTTGGTTAAAGACCAGATTTCCTACCCCTGCAATATTCATGAATAACTGTCCTTTCGCCAGACGAGGCAAAGTCTCTAGTTCAGACTGGTTCATTGATCCAGATAAGGCGTTAGCTAGTAGAGGAACACTGGTTTCGTCCGTCTGAGCAAAAACTCTATATTGCATCAGACCAAAAATCCTCTGGACTGCCGTTACGTACGGATCCTTATGAGTGCCAATCCCCGTCTCAAACAGAATCCCTCGCAGTGAATTAACAGACAATACAACACCAGCAAAGTTTTCGCCCATTGTATCAATCATATCAGCCAGAAGGTTGACACTACTTTCATGCTTAGGGTCAATGAGTGTCTGTGCCCCACTAATATTGACAATATAGTGCTGCATATCCATCTCCGTTAAGTCAGGACGTCTCTTCAGTAATTGCTTACAGCGTTTTCCGTTATTGACAATATCAGCTGAGACAAGTGAAAGAACAGAGAATATCTGAACATTTAACAAATGAGGGGCGTTCTTCAACCCTGAGAAGTCAAATGTTACAACTTGCTCTGAAGAAATATCTTGAAATTCGGTTGTTCCCTCGAAAATTTCTGCGTTTGTTGTCAATAGTTCGTTAAACGTATTGTAAATGCGCTTAACAGCCTTGTGTTCGGCTTTATCCGCACTAGTTTGTTCCAGTCGACGTTTGTAGGAATCAACAAACAAAATAAAATCAGACAGAATAGGATACTCCTCCTTCACAATATCCGTCGCTTTCAGTTTTTCTGGATTCAACGAAGGATTTCGAGCCCACAACTCTTCTTCAATATAGAACTCATTCAAGAGAGTTCCAAATGTGATTAAATCGTCTCCTGTCACTTCATTATTCAGGAGTTTATAGATACTCTTCAGTTTCTCGATATGAAGATTGTAAGATTTTTTCTTATCAATTTCAGTTCCTGCTTCATTGGTTACTGTTGGAAATACCTGGAAAATATTGATACGGTTAGACTCACCTGATAAATCAAGAATCAATCCATGTTGTTTTCGTGTCTGATCAAGAAACTGACCAGTAGCATCAAAATTACGAATATAGTGGCCCTTTGCATAAAGACCATCTGTATGTTTCATGAGGAAAGAACGTTGTCCCATCTTAGGATTCCCAGATAGAATCATAAAGGATCGTGTTCTTTTTTCATCACGTTCTAGGAAATTGAAATTTACTGCTCCGTTCGTTGGAGTCCATCCAAGGTAGAAGCCCTTCTCATCTTCTAGCTTCGTATGATTAAAGAAATATCCCCCAGCTATTGAGTGAGCTGGAGTTGGTATTCCTCGTCGATGATTGGGCAAATCAATCTGATATTCAGCTGGAATAAATGGGGCATGGTATTCAAAATCTAATTCTCCAGATAGAATAGTAGATTTGAATTTCGATGTTTTGTCTTTGACCTCTTCAACCTTCTTGAATAATTCTTCTTTGATTGATGCAAACACAAAGACACGAATATACATCCCGTACATAGCTATATTTTGCTTATCAATTTCACGGCTTAGTTTATTCAGATTGTCAATTTCATCTAGTTCTTTCCGATTATTGGTTAGTTTGCTATTGTTTGTAATTCGTGTTGACTTCTCTTCAATAGAGTCCTCAATCTCTTTTTGAAGCTGTCTATTATCCTCCTTGTACAGTGACAGGAAGGAACGTGTCCCAGGGATCAACAACAGTTCAGAAAGCCAAAAACGATCCATCCCTTCAGTTGGATACTCATAATAGTGTAAGACCGTATGGTACCCATCTCCACTTATCCAGGAGCGGTCATCCTTTTGAAAATCAATATTTCCTTGCGGTTGAATCTGGCTAAGAAAGGCAAGGTCATATCCTTCATTTTTTAGTTGTCTTTGTCTACGTTTTGATAAATCAGGCATGCTGTCTCTCCTACACTTTCTCGTTCATATTGTTGTATTGCTTTATGATCTGAATTTTCTTCCTGTAGCTGATATCTTGTGGAACAAAATCATTATTTCCATAGGTTTTAGCCTTCCGAACCAATTCGTCCAATTCGGTTGTTGTAGGCGCAAACAGCCACAGAATGAACTCTGTATTATAGACTTCTTGTCGGATGCTTTCTTCAACTTTGATTTGGCTTTGAAGCCAAATTTCACGATCCTTGAGTTGTAAATAACGTCTATCGTTTACTGATAACTTAGACATATCTTGTCGCACTAAATCCAAATGATGGCGCAAGTCAGAAATTTGCGTGTCTGTATTTGTTGGCAAAGTTGTCGTCTCCACTTGGATATTCGGTCCAAATCGAGTCAACCAGGTTTCAAAATTTTCAATGGTTCTCATAACTTCGTTATAAGACATCGATCCTAAATCTTTACCTGGTATCTCCATCAGCTGCAAGTAACCATACTCAACTAACTGGATATAAGCCTGGCTGTTTGGAATGATTGATTTTACATCTAACAACTCAACGCAAGAATGCAAATCAAAATATTCCTGCGTTTGTTTCTTTGTTTCTTGAATACGTCCCAGCGGACGTTTCTCATTTTTGGGGGATTGAATTTGTTTAATCGCCATTATGATTTTCTCCTTCTGATATAATTCAAGCTGATATAACGTTTTCTTCTTCGTCTGAAGAAAAGAAACATGCTGTGCCAATTCTTTTTGCCACCGTTGGCTGGCAATACAAGATATAAACTCATGACTGGTGTCAACAAAATGAATGCGAACATCTGTATCCACTGGCTTTTAGGAAAGATCTTTAGGCCAACGCTCAAAGCGATTACGCCAGTAATTCCTACAAAAGCAATATCTAGGATAAGAAGGCCTATAATCTTGACTTTGGCATAGATATCTCTAGGTACACCATATTTTTCACTGTACATTGATTTCTCCTTTACATTTGTTTTGACACTCACATTATAATGAATAATCGAAAATATCTTTTAAAGGGACAATAGCATTTTTGCCATTGTCTTTCAGGAAAGAATTGTACAAAAAGTTATATACTTTTTTGAACAATAAAAGAAGCCTCAATCTTGAGACTTCTTAACTAAATCAAAGAATGATTCTTCAGAAAGGAAAGTGATGGATTGACCTTCTGATATTCTTCTAAGCGCTGCATCATGCTTTTTAGACCGTTTATCTGGATCAAAAAGATCCAACTGCTTGTGTCCTAAAACCAATATATCTGTTTTATTAGATACATAGCTTTGCACGACAGCTCCTTTACTTTCTAAAAATCGTATGGCTTCTTCTCGAGTTAGAGGACGTAGGCTTCCTGTGATAACAATGTTCTTTTCTGTTAAATCCATAGTTCAGCCTATTCTTCTTCATCGTCACTCTCAGCACCTGTTATATGACGTCCCCCCTGCATACGCTGTCCTGCTTGTTGCATTTGTTGGTTCATGTAATTCATTTGATTCATGCTCTGTTGAAATTTTTGTTGAGAAGAATCAGGCTGTGCTGGTGGTTGTGATTCTGAAACTGGTGCATCTGCAGGTGGATTTGGATCTTGAATTGGGGACTCCATTTCTTCAGCTGAAGGAGTTGGATCGACAATAGGTGCATCTGTTGTTCCTGGATCAATTGGAGGCTCAGGAATATCAATTGGTCCAGGCTGCTGATCAATTCCAGGAACAGCATCATTTTTCAGAGCGTTATAGGTCGCATTTTGAGCAGAGGCAGCTTTATCATCCAGCTTATCTAAAGCGCTACCAACTGCCCCTTTCGTATTTTGCATGGCTTCAAAAGCTTTCCATTCTGCCAAATCAACCATATTACTTACACCACCTTTGGCCGCATTCATCAAGCCCTGGTCTTTTACAGAGTTCAAAGCACCTTGAATACCACCTCCAGTTTTGGCAAGGCTATTTCCTAGGATCTGGCTTCCTTTAGATAAGGCATCTGGAGCTTTTTTAGCCATATCCATACCAAATTGACCAAGTGCCATACTGCCATTAAAGAGACCGCCTGCTCCAGCCGCAAAGGCATTCCCCATCATCATAGCACCCAGCAGTTGTTGAGCTGTTTCACTATGACCTGTTGAAACTCCAAGCCAGCGCTCGATCATGGCTACTCCTTGCATTGCTGCAAAGAATACTCCAACATAGACAAAGGCAGCTGCGAGACACTGTTCCCACATATTGAGTCCATCAAAGAATCCGCCAGAAAGCTTAGATACAGCTGAAACAGAAAGGATTGGTAAATCTCTGAAAATCTCAAGCGTTACACGCATAATGATAACTTCAAAGAAGATTCCTGCTAAAGCACCGCCAATCGTTCTTAGCAGCTCCTTATATTTCTTTGAGTTTGATAGAGAACTATATCCAAGAATTGGAGAAATCATTGCTTCAATCAGAATATCAAAAACGGATTTGACGAGCTTAATGATCATGCTGACCAAAAGAACAACAAGGATAATATACTGGAGGAACATCCCTATCCAATTGACTTTATAGCGCATATAAACTGATTCAAAAGCGCTCAATTGATTAATGAGGCGGTGTTCTGTAATGCTTTCAACTCCAGTATTATTGGAATTCAACTTATGGAGGAACAAGCCCTTAATCCCTGCTATTTTATCGTCTGCCTGTATCTCCTCTAACATTTTTGGATTCGTTGTACCATAGTTTGCCCCAAAATCGATCTTGGTCGCAAAATCAGTCGTATCCCGCTGTGCAGGGTCATCCGTGATATTATTGACAGGAGTAGAGCCCTCCTGAACAGGCTTGATGAAGCCATAATCATCCATTGGAAACAACTCCGTAGAAAAATCTTTGTAGATCAAGACTTTTAAGTCTACTACATTATTTTTCATGGGTTGCAGAGCCAAGGAGGAAGTTGGCTGACTACCAGATGGCGCTTCACTGGAGACCGTCTGGATAGACATAGCATCCTGCGCCACTGCTGTTGAGATGGTGGTCAAAGCTAGTGGCAATACGGAAGTTACAGCCGTTACCAAAAGGAAATTCGTAATGACCCCCTTATACTTTACTGGCTTAGTAAAGACTCCTGTCACAGCCGACACAACCAAAATCAGGGTGAACAAGGACGTTCCTAATAGCTGAAACCAGTAAAAGAACTGGCCTATAATCGTCTTCTGGTCTCCCAGATAACCGAAGAGACCAAAGAGCTTGAACATATTATTAAAAACATGTTCTAGGCTGGAAGTGATTTGATAAAGAGCCTTGACAATCCCTCCTGGTAAATAAGTGAGAAATGCCATAAATGCAGGAGTCGGTTCTAAATAGTTGCCCCAGTAGGAATAAAATTCCGCCAGCTTTTTTGCATTCTCGCCTGTGATTTCACCATTGAGATCCTTGACCTCATTCATCAAATCTGAAAAGGTTTGATAGTGCACTAAAGGTACCTTCTTTCTTTCTAAGATACCCCTATCATATTCGATAATGGCAAAATCGTTTTTAAAGGGACAATGAAATTCTGACAACAAAAAAAGCCTCAAGTAATTGAGACTTTTGTAAATTAATCTGCGGTTCCGTTGAAATCATAGAAAGCATTGTCTTCTTTATAGCCACGACGGAGCTCAATGATTCGGATTTTTTTACCACCCTCGGTCAAGACGACTTGATAATAAGCCTCTGCTTCCTCAGGCTTATCTGCATTATCTCCAACAGCTATAGTAAAATTATCCTTTCCTTTCAGTTGACTTTCTAAACTAACAATCGTTCCTCTGAAAGAGGCTGGAATTGCCTTTACTTGTTCATCTGATAGAACACTATACTTAACACTTCTACCGTCGTTATTCGAGATAGTTCGTTCTGCTTTATCAAACTTTAAAGTAGTTCCTACTCCACCCTTAAAATAAATACTCTCATAACTATGTTCTGGTGAGAAGCCTGTATAGCTATCTTTTAGCACATTTTTAGCAATAGAATCAGGTGATTTTTGACCACATGCTCCTAGTAAAATCAAGGCTAACCCTACTAAAACAATTCTTAAAAAGTGCTTTGCTTTCATCATTTTTTCTCCTGATCATTATTTACTTCATTATAACAAACATCATTTTTTCTTGCAAGTGTTTATATAACTTATTGTACATCTTTTTAGATAACTTCATCCGCAAAGAAGTCATCTTCATCATCATAATAATCATAGTCACCTTGAATGACACTAGCTACAGTTGCCTGAAATAGCTCATCTGTGGAAGTAAATGATTGGGATTGTACCTTTTGCCCTTTACTGTGACGGCCTGATAGTTTAGGAGTTTCGCCATTGTTGCTGAGGAGAGGCATGGTCAAACGTTGCCTCCAGTCTATGATGTTGTTGAAGGCTGTACCAGCATCAACTGCGATCTCCTGAAGCTCTAGCTCACGGTGGGCACTTTCGACTGGAATATCCGCAAGAGTCATCGATGTATCAAACTCCTCTTGTAAGAACATGTACTTGTAAGGGAAGCTGTTCTTATCGTGTGCGAAGATTGGATCCGTTGTGACCTTACGTCCAACATTATCCCGTCCTTTAACCCCACGTAAGATAACCGCTTCTCCCTCCTGAAGCTTGGCCAATTGCGTTGGTGTCAACAATTCTTGTTTTGGATTCTCGACAGCTACATTTGGATTGGCTTCGTCCAGGATATTGCTGGAGCGCCGTCTTCTGGTGATGGTACGTGTACCCAGCTCTCCACTAAATCTCTTATTGGTATCTGGAGACGTCGTTTTGACGTAAACTTTCAATGAACAGTTATCCAGAATCGTTTGCGCAACATTTTCACCATAGACATTAACCAATTGTTCCAAGTTTTGAACCCAAAGATAATAGAGAATATTTTGCCCCAATCCGATAGAAATTTTCGTATCCATGTGAGGAATAGCTGGAATATTTGTAAACTCATCCAAGATATGGAGAATGCGATTGATACATTTCCGCCCATTTGATAGGGCAAGATCATAGTTGGCATTGTACAACTGATCCAAGAACAAAGAAACAATCCCATTATACTCTGTTCGGTTTGGCGGTGTTACCAGGTAGATGACCTTGGGTTTATCTGAATAAATCAGTTCAATATCCGACTCCTGAAGAAGATTTTGGGTATCTTCTTTATTCTTTAAGACGGTGATATCGATATGATCTAAAATCGGTTTCTTGGTATACTCATCGAGTTCTAGATTATCTCCATCTTTTCGATAGACTTTCTCAGCTGAGAATTGGAAGACCCGATCCCGAACTGGAGACTTACCATTTTTCTTATGATTAAAATCAATCGTAACCGTAAACTGATCTGGAAGTTTAGGTTCGATGGCATAAGTCAGATAGCCTTCTCCATCAATAAGAGCTGTCGCTTGCTTCACATAGTCGACTTGCTTTTCAACTTTGCCCCATTTCTTCAAGCCTGTAATCGTTACCTTAGCAGTCTTATGCTTGAACTCATTTTTTAATTGACTGTTGGTGCTTGATCTAAACTTAACAGACAATCGACGTGGGAAGGCAAAAGACTCTAAATCAATCGAGTTTTTGGAAGTGAGCTTCGCCACGTTGTCTTGCAAGAACAGGTTGATTCCTGTCATCATGCTAGAGTAGACATTCCCTTTAGTCTCATCACCACCAAAGTCTGAAGCACGAAATTCGATATCCGCCATTTGTCTAAATTTTGAGAATTGTTTTTGATTGACCTGTCTCAAATTATCAAAATAGACTGTAATTTTTGACTTCTTCGACACTTGTTGTTCTCTGCTTGGATTTTCGACGATTTCTCCAGCACCATCCACAAAGACTTCTTCTGATCCCATTGTCGCCAAGAATTTCGCAACGTTTGGGATGGTAATGGTGTCCCAGGCATCCTCTTCACCATTTTGAACGGTTTCATTAGCCCGATCCATCAAAGCCATTGTAAGGGCGTTAAACAAGGATATAGAAGACTTACGAAAATATTCCGCATTCCCCTTCTCACCACCTTTTTGTTTGGGAAAAATGGATTCTGCGACTGCGTTAACATAGGTTTGCGTTTTCTCATAGTAACCTTTCTTGGCGGCTGCAATAGCTAGAGCCAAAGGATTGTAGGACATAGACCAATCCATATTTTGGAAAGAAAGCACATCAACTTCATAGCCACGTTGCCTCATCATTTTGTAAGAGGCTTGGTAGTGTTCTCCTTTCGGGTCTGCCAGAACCAGCGATGGCTGCAACTCCGCACGACTGTTGATATCAATCGTTGTCGTGATCTGACCTTCCCCCTTACCTGAACGAGTCATCCCAATCCCTAACAAATTCGTCGGCTTATCTTCAATGTAATAATATCCCGAAGGAAAAGATTGCATGCCCAAAATGCGCTCCGCATTGGTCACGTATCGACTGATTGTCTTATTTTGCCATAACATTTGCGTTCGGAGTGTTTGCCCTGCCAAATCATGAGTCAGTTCATGAAATACTGGAGCCCCACCTTCACCTGGATAAGTTAAAGCTTTATTAGGAATCTTTTTGTATTGACGACGAATTTCATCAACTGTCACAAAACGGTCATCCCCCTCCTCATTATGGTTGTAGTCACGAAACTGCTCAAAGTTGATCCAAGCAGATTTCCAAGCAAGGACTAGACCCATCAGAAAGAGAGGAAAAGCTAAAATCGGGGCAATCCAAAAGACTTTTACATTCAATAAACTTTGAAACAAGAGGCTGTTTAAGTCAAAGTTTACGGCCTTACTAGCATCTTTGAATGACCAAGCGCTAAAATAGAGAAAGCGGATTGTAGCCCTTAAAACAGTAACCAGGTAATTGGTCAAGATAAAAGCAATAAAGCTAAAACCTAACCCCATATAAACGAAACTGCGGTAACTTTTAAAATAAAGAATGGGTTTCATTTCTTTATCAAAACGTTTCCGTTCTCGTTTAACAAAAGGGAGGGTATAGAATATCCTGAAGAAAACATTCCAAAGAATGAGAGAGACAAGCGCAAAGATTTTAGGTAAGAATGACTTCATTCCATTGAGCAGCCCTCTGACTGATTTGAACCATACTTGTTTCCAATCAATTCCTTTACGATTTTTCCAACCTCTTTTTATTGCTTGCCTTAGACTACTCTTTCCTGCTAATAACCTTTGATAGCTTCTTAAAAAATACGGCTGGAAGAGTTTGAATAGGTAATAACCTGCTACCCCTAGAAAAAGGAAGGTATTGAGCCAACTGGCTCGAATCAGTTGGATAAGGGTATAAAATACTACTTCAAATAACTCAAACAAACGACTACCCCCTTACACCTTCCAAGAACCATTCCATTTTTCGAGTATAGAAGCTCGAAAAGAGAAATATGTGAAACTGTAGCCTTGGAGAGGCTTTCTCATAACGGTTAAAGTAATTTTCTAACCATTTCTCCCCATCCAACTGAAGAACATTCAATCGACTAGATCGACTTTGTTCTAAGTAATTGGTCACCTGAAGAGATTCTGCAATCAATTCATCAGACAGATAATTGTATTTTTGTCTTGCCATTGTTGCACTCCTTTCTTATTATTTCTTAATTCCTCTCTATTCTAAGGGATAATATCAAATTCTTCGTTAAAGGGACAAAAGATATTGTTATATCATAAGTTATATAACTTTTTGTATAATAAATGAGCGACAAAAAAAGCACACAAGTGTTCTTGTATGCTTTCAATCCCTTTAGAATGGGGAATCCGCATCCATTGGTTCAGGATAAGGTGTAGGAATAGAACTTGGTATCGGCTGAGAAAAGCCCTGTTGTTCCTGCTTACGTCGGTTAGATGCTTCCCTATTTTCAAGAAAAGAGATTCCTCCTTGTTGATTTGGGGAAATAAACTGATACGTCCGACGCTGACCTTGTTCATCATCATAAGGCCGTTGGATAATTTCTCCTTTTAAGAGGATTGGAGAGCCTTTAGATAGGCTCTGAGCCATCAATTCCGCTTGTTTCCCATAAACTTGTACATGGAAGAAACTAGGGATTGGTTTATTTGTATCATCAGTCATACTCGAATCACAAACAAACTCAAATTTGAAACTGGCATGACCATTTTTAGTTTGACCTACTGCATCACTTGGGATGAATGCAACACGTCCAGAAGCGATAAATACTTGCATTTTTTCTCCTTTCAATAAAGACCACAAGAGAGTTATACCCCAGCTTGTGGTCATCAGTTTTATTTAATTAAGACCTAATTGTCAGTCCTTCTTACGTTTCAAACCAGTTAAACCAAGAATACCTGACACAATCCCAATCAATGGAAGCATGCTTGCTGCTGTTCCAGTGTTTGGAAGTGATGGCTGCGGTTGTGGCTTGTGTGGTTCTTTAGGCTCTGGTTTTGGAGGTTCTGGCGTTGTGGTTGTCACTTTCGCCGTCATCTCCTGTAAATTGACTGTATTGATAAAGGTATTTTCAACCTTCCCAGCTGCGATGCGTTCGACTTCTAGATAGAAGTCTGCATCGAACGTGCCTTTTACACCTAATGAGTTTAAGAAGTCCTGGTTAATAACATACGACCATTTGCCTTCCTTTTCGTTCCATTTAACGGTCACAATTTTCTTAAGGAAGTTAGGATCCGTATCTTGGTTCACTTCAAACAAGAAGGCATAAGTTGTACCTTTAGCGAGATGATCACCAGCTTTGACTACTTTACCATCCTTCAGGATGACATCATAAGGCAAGGTAAGATCTTTCTCAGCTGTGTACTCTGTCCCCTTGAAAATCCCTGACCACTTACCTGTGAATCGATCATGAACCACATCCAACTGGTCACTACCATCATATTGGAAGAGGCTATCATGTTTGGTTGGAACGGTTACACCGTCAAGTAGATAGCGGATGTATTGGCCAATCTGCACTTCTTGGCCGTCTAGGATTTTCTTATTATCCTTTTGATCCAGGGCATGTTTCTCTGGCTTCACATCGGGAACCGAGACAGTGACAAGGTTTGATTGATAGCTATTGCCAAAGTCGATTTGCTTAAAGCTATTCTCAACTTTCTCCCCTGCTTTAACCAGGAGTTTAGCTGGGAGATCAACAGTAACATTCTTATTTGGTTTCACGTAGTTTTGATAGAAACTCTTGGAATCTTTTGCTACCCAGAGATAGAACTCACCTCTAGGATTCAAGTTCAATTCCTTTAGAATCTTATTGATAGCATCTGTACGTCCTTTGTCTGAAAGCACATGATGCATCTCAAAGAGTTTTTTGACATCTTGTCCTGCAGCAGTCATCTTGATCTTGCTGTGGTCAACTGTGAAGGCTTTGTCTTGAACATCATCCAGGATAGCAAACTTCTTGCCAAGTGCTTGCGCTGAAGCAATGGTTTTAGCGTAAGGGCTGTAATCTGTCATCAATCGGAAAGTCACGTTGCGATCAAAAGTCGTCGCACCATTGATATCCTTACCAGAACGGTCCAAAACAGCTTTAACTGGTTTTGGAGCTGGTGGTGTGTAGTTTGTGACTGGATTAGAGTAAACCTCGTAGTTATTCACTAACACTTTATAAGTGTTATCATAGAAGCCCTTGTCATAGATAGGCTTCCAGGTAATCACTGGAGCTTCTAAGCGTTTCCCTTCGTAGGTTGCAGTAAAGGTATAAGTGTTCTTTCCTGCATCGTAAGCAACGCCCCATCCTGCTTTCTCTGCAGCTGCCTTTGTAACAGCTACATCAGGAACTGCTCCAGCTTCGAGTGGATCAATGATGGTAATCTTGTCCCCTTTTTTAAGGTTCGCATAGATATTTTCATGGGTCAATGTATAGGTCTGAGTAGCGTTTTTAGCTACTGCTTGGCCATTTGTGTTGGTCTTATCTGTATCTGCTACAGATTTGCTGACAACTGGCTTATACTGCAATTTATAGCCGTGATAGCTTGCAGATAATTTCTGATTTTTAGTTTCAGAAAGGGTTTTAAGCGCCAAAGTTGGTTTGGCTGGATTTTTCGCTTTAACCAATTCAGCTGATACAGGTTCAGTCTGAACTGGCTTCACAGTTGTTTTTGTGATAGTTGCAGTAGCTGGAACTTCAACAACTGGTGCTACAACCTTTGTATTCAAAGCAAACCAGTAAGTTTGCCCATTTGACTCTGCTGGCCCGTCCCATTGGATAAATTCGGTTGTGAAGGCTGTCCCTTCCTTGAAAACACCAAGTGCGGCCCCCTTGTATTGGTAAGGTGAGTCAGATGTATCCCAAAGATGACCTACCTCTTCCTCACGATTATAGTCTTCTGCATAAACATATCCATAATCCTTGTTTTGAGTAACAGTTGAGCCATTGATTTCAACATGGCTACCATTGATAGCTTTTGCACCTTCCCATCCAATAGGGTTGTGGTTTAGAGATGAATAGGTTAAGGCTGCAGGTGTCTTTTCAGAAGCCTTGAAAGCTACTTCTTGGCCGTCCTCATTGTAGTAGTAGGTATCTGTAACCAGGAAGTTCATGTAGTCCGCAGCTCCACCTGTTCCATCGTTTCGAGCTACTACAAAGCCCTCAGTCGGATCATTTAAGACATAGACATCATTTAGGCCAGTTTTACCTTGGTTTACAATTTGAAATTTTCGATGGATACGAGAAATATTGTGTTGTTTCCCATCCTCGGTTGTGACTGTTAAGCCGTTTAACCCAGTATAATCAATTTCTGTTGTCCAACCATTGCCCACATCTTTGTATTTCAAGACTTTGGTTGAGTCTAGAACGCGAGAGTACCCAGATCTGCCACTTGATGAGGCGATATAATCCGTAGTCAGTTCTTCTGCTCCTGAAGCTGTAGACTTCACAGTTGCTTCAGGATTAGCTGTTGCAAGACTTAGAGCCTGTAAGACAACCTCTTTTGTGAACCCTTCCGTACTTGTTTTAGATTGAAGTTCATTGTATTTCTTCTGCCATTCAGCCTGGGTCTGCTTAGCTTTATCAAAGGCCGTTTGGTTTTGTTTGGCAATTTTGTTGGCTTCATCTACTGAAGAAACTTCCTGTGTTTTAGAGGTTAAAAGTACACCAGAATTTTTCAAATCTGCTGACTTACGATCAGCATCTTGATTGACTTGATCACTAGCATTCTTCTTCTCTGTGTAGGCAGCCATCAGGGCTTTGTTAAGCTCCACTTTGCCTTTTGCAGTCGCAATAGCCTGGCCATTTTGTTTCTTCAATGCTTCTACTTCTGCGACTGAAGAGACTGTACGTGTAACGACTTTAACGTCAACCTTTTCTTTCTTCAACTGTTCAGATGCGCTTTCTACCGCTTTGTTTAGAGCAGTAGCTTGTTCAACAGTAGCATCATACTTAGATTTTTCACCCAGGTATTCTGTTACCGCTTGTTGGTTATCTGACAAAACCTGTTTAGCTGTTTGAGTAGCTTTCTTGTTTTTGTCTGCTGTCCCATCTGTGGCAGTCGAACTGTCATTGGTCACTGTGACAGTTGTTGCCCCTTCATGCTTGGCTTTTTCAGTAGCTACAAATTGATTGTTAGCGTGAATAGCTTCCTGAGCCCCCTTGAAGGCTTCATTGTTTTGAACTTGTTTTGTAGTTGTAGCTTCAAGTTCCTGAACTTGTTTATCCTGATCTTGTTTAATCTCAGACTTAGATTGTTCAAGTTTTGGAGCAGTGGTATCCGTTCCCTTATCAACTGACTGAGTCTCAGAAACATTTACCCCTGCTGCTTTTGCTTTTTCAGCAGCCTTTGCGACTGCTCCATTATCAATCGCTACAGACTGGCTTCCTGTTGCTTTACCAGCTTGTGTAGCATACATGTTATTGTCGTTTTTGCTTTCAGGCTGTACTGCTTCATCCGCAAATGCTGAACCTGCAGAGAAGGATACAAAACCTGCGATTGCAATAGCTGACGCTAAACCTTTAGCCCATTTTTTCTTACGGAAATATCCGTGTCCTTTTGTTTTTTCTGTCATTTAATTGTTTCCCTTTCCATTTCACCTTAAAACATTTTCTTCTTGTAGACGTAGCTGACTGCTGTCAACAACATGGCTCCAATAGCACCCAGAATACTTTCTGCAGTCCCAGTGTTTGGAAGTGTTTTGAGTTTGCCTTCTGAATCAGTAACAGAGATAGTCTTATCTTCGTTAACTGTTCCACCAACTTCTTCTGGAGCCACTACAGAACCATCTGAAAGGACTACGTTTCCGTTTTGGGTGCTAACAATAGACGCACCTGTATTTGTTTCAACGGGCTCTTTAGTTACATCATGGACAACCTGTCCAGTTGATGTAGATGTTGTCCCAATTTGTGACTTTCCTTGCTGATTTGCTTGATCAGTAGTTTTTGGCTGTTCATCTGGAACACCATCTAAACTACCTGCGTTATCCTTATCTTGCGCCTTATCTGAAGGCGCTGGTTTATCAGCTGGCACTCCGTCAAGACTTCCTGCGTTGTCTTTGTCTTGTGGTTTATCTGATGGTGTTGGAACACCATCGAGGCTACCTGCATTATCCTTGTCTTGCGCCTTATCTGAAGGTGCTGGTTTATCAGCTGGCACTCCGTCAAGGCTTCCTGCGTTATCCTTGTCTGAAGGAACTGTCGGATCAACTGGAGTAACTGAAGGCTCTGTTGACTGATTTGCTGGAGCCTCTGTTTCTGTTGAAGCGCTTGGTGCTGTCGGCGTAACTACTTCTGTTGTTGGAGCAGAAGAATCAATTGGTGCAAGTTCATCAGCTGATACAAATCCAGCTTGTGCTAATGCGAGTGTTGATAGTGCGAGTGTAGTTAATACTTGTTTCTTGTTCATTGTGATTTTTCCTTTTCTAATTTTTAAGATAATTTGATTCTTTTGGTTCTGTTTCTACAACAAATCCATATTTTGAAGAATCAGAAGTTTTTACATCAAAAGTTAATCTAACGCTAGATGATTTATCCCCTCTTTTGACAGACAGGATATAGGAAACCGTATATCTTTGAGTTTCTGAATCATAATTCAATTTCTCTAAAATAACGGACTGTAAAATACCTTCTTTTGGTTTGGTAAATTTTGCATCACCTTCAGAAAGAAAATCTACTAGGTTTTCTTTTTTGCCCGAGTAATAAGAAGGTAAGAAATAACGGCTAAAGACATCAACTTCATTTTTCGTTGAAATGATAAGTTGAGTATTTTTTTGTTCCTGATATAAGAAATTTACTTTTTCGGACTGACTTGATAGTTGAGCGAAAGCAAAAAATACGCAAACGATATTTATCACTGACAGCACTCCCAAAACACCTAAAAATAGATAAATTTTCTTCAGAGAAACTGACTGCTTTTGAGCCATAGGAGGGGCAACAGTTGTTTGACCTCCTGCTTTTAGATCATGTGATGGACGACTTGGCTGTGAAAGAACCGCCAGCTCACCTTCAGCTGGGAAAAGAGGAAGAGAAGAATCGGACAATCCCATACTTTGTTTATATACAGGATAAATCTGGTTCTCAAAATACTCCCTTTTTTCTTGATAGCTGTAATTCTCAAATTCAGAGCGAGTAAGTATCGCTTGAATGAGGGGAAGCAGGAGATTTTCATAGTCTTCAGTAATCAGAAATGGACTAGCGTAAACCTCTCCTTCTGTTACCACGTTTTTCCCTTCCAGATGGGCGATTGCCACTTTTTTCAGCTGAAACTGACCATACATCTGTTTCAACTCTCTAAATAACAACTCGGCCTGTTGAAATGTTAGGTAGGGTAAACTTTTTGAAATCGGCTGAGAAAAATCAGAAAGATGATCCAATCCCTCAATGATATCAAGTAATTCACTATCATCTTCTGGACCTCTTCCATCTTCCCAGGAGATTTCTAAAAATAGATCATCTGTAATCGTACAGCAACCTTTATTAAAGAGTGAAAAAGCCATAAATCACCACCCCTTAACTTTTCACGAAATCAAAAATCCATTCAATAATACTTGGTCCCGCTGAAACACCAATAATTGCAATTGCAATAGACACCCAATTTTTTTTCATTGAAGCTTTTAACTCCCGTCCACCAAACGCATAAATGAGCGAAGTGACAACGGCAGCTAGACCAAATAGCGCAACACTGACTAGCTGAACTTTTGTAATTCCTTGTCTTGCCAAGTTATCCGACTTAGCAAATGGATCGTCCGCATAGACTGTAGATCCTGTTAGGAATAGGGAAAGGCTCAATAAAAACATCTGTGATTTTGTTTTTATTTGCTGAAGTTGTCTTGTCAAATAGTTTTTCATAGAAATCCTCCTTTGTTTTTTTGACAACGTTAGTATAATAGATAATTGAAAAAAATTTTTTAAAGGGACAATCATTTTTTTTAAGGTGAATTTTAAGAAAATAATGCTTCACCAAATGACCTATTTTCAGTTTCGACGTCGAACAATATTTCTCTTTTATCTTCACGGTGATGCTCATCTGGCGCATCACCCTCTACCCAAAGATGAAAATGATACTCTTGGTTGTGATCGGATAAGTTCAGAAACTCTTTAGAAATTAAAGGAAGCACCTTATGCTTAATCACTCTTTCCAGTGGCCGTGCGCCATCCTTTATATTTGTTCCTACATCCAATAAATAAGTAACCAAACTTTCTTCATAAGAGAGAGTCAACTTTTGATTTTTCATTCTTTCTTCGATTTCTGATAGTTGTTTGACAATAATTTTCTTATTCACTTTCTCGTCTAACATGTTGAAAATTAATTTATATTCAATTCGATTGAGAAATTCTGGTCGGAATTTAGTTTCTAACTCCAACGTCATGCTCTTTTCAAACTGACCTTTATCCCTATCTGTTAGTTTTTTAAAATTCCCTTTCAATTCATACTGCTTAACAATTTTTTCAGCACCAATATTCGTAGTAATAATAATGATTGTATTCTTAAAGCTCACTTGCCTTCCAGTCGAATCAGTCAAGCGCCCTGCATCAAGCACTTGCAAAAATAAATCTACAACTTCTGAATGTGCTTTCTCCACCTCATCTATCAGAATAACGCTATATGGTTTTTGTTTAACCTTCTCAGTCAATTGTCCTTTCGTTCTAGTTTGACGATCGCCAATCAGCTTTGTTATATCTCCCTTTTGTTTATACTCAGACATATCAAAGCGAATGATTGCTTCTTCATCATCAAACATTCCCTCTGCTAATGCCAAGGCAAGCTCTGTTTTTCCAACGCCAGAAGTTCCTAGAAACATAAAGGAGGATAGGGGCTTTCTTTGATCCTGTAAACCAGCTTGTGCAACAGTTATAGCATCCACAACAGCCTCTACAGCCTCATCTTGGCCTTTCACACGTCGTGACAGCTTTTCTTTTAAACCATCTAATCTTTCCTTGTCACCTTTCAAAATCGTCGTAACAGGAATACCTGTTTTATTTTTCAGCACCTCTGCAATTTCTTGCTTCCCGACATGAACCAATCCATTTGTAGAACAAATAGTCGCTGCTTCATCTATCAGGTCAAAGGCTTTATCAGGTAAAAATTGATCAGGTATGTAGCGGACAGATAGCAGTACAGCTTGTTTTACAGCATCCGAACTAATAGAAACCTGGTGAAAGTTTTCGTAAATAGTTTTAGCTTGTTCAAGAATTTCAATCGCTTGAGGAGTTGTTGGTTCAGGAACCATAATCGGTTGCATCCTTCGCTCCAGCGCTCGGTCCATTTCGATATATTCATGAAATTCATCTAAAGTAGTTGCGCCAATCAATTGAATCTCACCACGTGACAAAACTGGCTTAATAATATTTCCAGCATCCAGAGCACCTTTATCTGAACCTCCAGCTCCAACAATCGTATGAATTTCATCAATAAAGAGAAGGTTTTCTCCTTTGGTTTCTACCATCTCCTCAATAATTTTTTTAAACTTAACAATAAATCCTCCATCTTCATCTGACATTAAACTAGATAATTCCAGAGAACGTACGGTCAAGTTTTTTAATTTTGGAGATACCTGGCTTCGTAAAATGGCTAAAGCAAATCCTTCAACAATAGCTGTTTTACCAACCCCAGCTTCTCCTACCAAAATTGGATTGTTCTTGGTTCTCCTGAGAAGAGAGGTTTGAACAGCTTCTACTTCTTTAACACGTCCGTACACCTGATAATCTTCTGCTTTTTTGGAAACTTTTTCCGTCAGATTATCTGTATAACGATCTAAATAGGGTGTTTTTTTCTTTTCTTCAGTAGTCACACTTAATCACCTCTTTCTTTTACTTCCTTGATTTGAAGAGTGAGCTTGTCTTTTATTGCATCCACAAATTCTCGTGGATTGATTGTCCCTTCTCCTATTTGAGATAGGAACATTTCCCAGCCTCCTGTTGTCTCTGGGTTGGAGAATTCGTTGTCATAGAGATAATTGATCAGTAGATAGGCCTTGTTGGTAGGAGTTAGTTGGCCTGTTTTTTTATCTTTGACAACATAGCCCTTGCTCTGAATTTTTTTAATGATTTCTCCTCTAGTGGCCTGTGTTCCCAAGCCATATTTAGGAAATATTTGGCCAATCAATTGGCTCTCAGTTAATCGTTTAGGTGGTTTTGTTTCACCCCCTACAATCTGAACCTGCGTATCAATTTCATCTCCCACTTGATAATCAGGAACTTCAACAGGACCTCGTACCTTTCGTGAACTCCATTCAGCCCATCCTAATTTATGAAGCGTTCTACCCTTTGTTTTAAAAACAAGACCATTATTTTCTACTTCAATAGTTTTGGTTGAATAATAACAATCATCCGCAAACATCAAGATTGCCTGCTTCACAACTGCTTCATAAATCAGTCGTTGATCAGTTTTTAAATTTGAAAGGTTTGGAATTCTTTCAGTCGGAATTAAGGCTGAGTGGCTCGTACCAGATACTTTTTCATCATTGACATAATCTTCCCTAGGCTCCAAAAACGCTGGCTGAAAATGACAATTAATAGCCTTTTGATAGGCAGATAGATTTTCTTTTAAATCGTCAAATTCAAAACGACTGATATATTTTGAGGTCGGTCGTGGATAGGAGAGAAAACCTTCCAAATATAGTCCCTCAACAATACTCTCTGTTTTGCTTGAGTCAAATTTCCAGGCACTTGCCGCGAAACTTTGTAATTCTGACAAGGTAAATAGCTGTGGAGCGGATTTCTGATGTTCTTCTGCCTCAACTGAAGAAACAACAGAGGTGGTTGATAACCCCCTTGAAGAAGCTAAAATGGCCTCACTATCCTTAGATTTATTTTTTGTGGTGAAGAATACCCCATTTTTCTTATCCTCCAGCTGAAGTTTCCAATATTTTTCTGGAGTAAAGTTACGAATCGCTAAATCATTTTCACAAACTAGTCTAATTGCAGGTGTCTGAACTCGGCCAACTGATAAATGACTTCCCTTTGTTCGGGGTAGCTGTCCTTTTGCTTGAAGATCAATCGTTGCAAGAGGTGATAAATTCATGCCTACCAACCAATCACTTTGTGCACGTGCTTCAGCTTCCAAATAGTAATTATAGGTCTCTGAAGGTTCCTTCAATTCCTGAAAAGCTTTTTGAAGAGCTTTCTTGGTCAAGGAGCTTGCCCAAATCCGTTTCCAGATTTTCTCCTTGCCTCCTGGTATGTGCGATAAAATAGAGTATGCAATCCGCTCTCCTTCTCTATCAGCATCCGTCCCAATAATCACTTGATCCGCTACTACCACTTCATCATAAATTCTCTTAAATTTTTCTCTTGAATTCTTATCCTCTTTGAGATGTTGCTTAAATGAAACATTTATAATAGGTAATTTATCAAGTGACCAGTTGTCTGGTTCACTGTATTCAAATAGGTGCCCTTCAGCAGCCACCACATGCACTTCAGCTGGAAAATAGAGTGATTGCCTGATAACATAGACACCTTTCTTTTTACTAAATTGTCCCAAAGCTGTAGCGTAAGCTTCTGCCTGTTTCTCTTTTTCAGCCAGAATAACTATAACCATATCATTCTCCTTCTACTTCATTTTCTGTTATTGTAAGCTATAATTAAAAAATATTTTGTAAAGGGACATTGACACAGAGTAGAACGAGTTCATATCAAAGAACAACACAAAAAGTTATATAACTTTTTACACAAAAAAGAGGCTCACAAAGAGCACTCTTTCTATACTTTAAGCCCCTTCTTTAGGCTTTGGATAAAATTTTGATTTTGTCCCACCTGTCTATTCAACTGATAAGGCTTTGTATGTTGTTCAACACTTTTTACAATCTTAGATACTGTTCCATGAATCCGTTTCATAGATTGCGCTAGTTGTTGATCGTCAAGAGAGGTCAAATTATCAGTCCAAATTGCCATATAGCGAATGGCTTTTTCAGAGGTATCTAACCCAAAATGATTAGAAACGAGATAACTTGTCATCTCAGCTTCAAGTTCTCTACGATCTTTTGAGACATCTTCCTTATACGAGTTAGCAAATTTAGGGTTATGTAGACTAGCATGCGCCAACTCGTGAATAGTAGTTGCAACGACTTCTCCAGGAGTATTATCTGGGTTCAAAAGTATCTTTTGTTCATCTGGATAAAAAGATCCTTTCGCACTTCTCAACTCTTTTGCATCGTCTTGATAGATTGTTACTCCAATATTCTTAGCATAGTCTGAAAGTCCTTCAAGCACCTCTTTTGTACGAATATGATCCATATTAAAGTTATAGTGACGATTTGGCATCGCTTTTGGATAAAATTCAGGCTTCAAGGTTGTTTGGGACAACTCAAATACTTTATACGTAGCGAATTTAGTTAAGCCTGTGTTTGAATCTCTTTCTTGGAAGAAGCGAGATTTCAATTTTCCTTCTTTCTTTAGAGCCTTTTCTTCAGGTGTCGCTTCAGAAAGTCTTTTATATTTTGGATTGCCTTTTCCATTTTTTACCTGGTTCCCATTTTCATCCAGTACAGGAATCATTTCAACCATCATAGGTCTAAACAAGGTAATATGTGATTTTTCTCCTGTCTTAACCGAAAGATTGTTATGGATAACTTCTCTTGTTCGACCTGTTTTTTTATTGGTATAGGTATTTCTAGTTTCAAATACCTGATCTGAAGTAATTCCAAGAACTTCCCCCATCGATTGCCATTGATTATAGGTTGCGACTGCACTTGCTCCTGGCCACTGTTCCTGAATCAAAGCGACATTTCTAGGAGAAAGTTCTGGAAACTTACTCATAAAATTCAGATACTCTTCTAACCGTTCTGGTGTTTCTGTGTACTCTCTCACTTTTTGAAAAGCAACTTCACTCAATTCATGAGGTGTTAAAGTCGCATAATCAATACTACTTGAGTTTACTTCAGGGATCTCCAAATCCGAAATAGGTTCCTCTTTCAGAATCTCCTCTACACGCTGAAGTAAATTAGTTTTAGTTTCTTGCTTAGAAGATTGAAAAGCTACTGTTTCTCTTGTATCAGGAGTTTGACCTGCTACTTCTTCTGTCAATCGAGCCGATTCATTTGCTTCCTGAGAAATTTCCTTATTCACCTCTCTATTTTCCAGCTGAGAAAGAATTTCTTCATCCATCGATGCTAGTACAGATTGACCGTTGAGTCGACGATATCCTAATCCTAGCATTTGTGAAATTGGTGTAGTCTCATCTCCAATATCATATCGAATTCCCTCTTTGATCATTTTACCCCCTGGAGCATAAACATCAAACTTAATTTTGGTAGGAGGGATGTAACCTTCAGTATTGCCTGCTGTTACTTGTTTCATTCCTTCTTGATGAATTGGATAAAAGTCCTGATTGGCCTTGTATAGCTCTTTAGCAAAGTCTTGATAAGATATAAGCTCTGTCTCTTTAAACGGCAATTTCGGGCCATCTGGGCGCTCCTCAGCCCATTGAAGGCGTACATGGTAGTTCTCCTTATAGATATGATCTTGTTTCCACTCTTTATAAAAGTCTGAATTTGTATCCAGGAGATTATCTTCTCCAGCTGCAGCAACAATCTGATCAAATTTATCATTGTGTTGCTTTGCATAGTCAAGATACTGATTCCAGGCTTGATGAAATTCTTTTGGAGTTTTTGAAAGGTCACCTGGAACACCTAAATTATAGACAGTATCTAAGACTTGAGTAAACGTAGCCGAATCAAGTAGGGGGCTATTCAGTGTGTTCTCTAGCATTGTTTGTTCAATTTCTTTAGAAACTTCTTCAAACTGCTTATTCTTCAAAACTGATAGCATTTCTGCACCATTGTCTTTAACATATTCCTCATTAATTGACAGTTGCTCAATGTGACCATCTCTTTCTCTATAGACACCGAGAATGATCTTTTCATCCAACAATTTAACACTAGTTGCAAGCTCTCC
This sequence comes from Streptococcus pseudopneumoniae, assembly GCF_001072665.1. Classification (GTDB taxonomy): domain Bacteria; phylum Bacillota; class Bacilli; order Lactobacillales; family Streptococcaceae; genus Streptococcus; species Streptococcus pseudopneumoniae_S. The sequence continues at coordinate 136,907 of NZ_JVJI01000110.1, forward strand.
TTTGAGTTTCATAAGAGAGGCTGGAATTTTTTCATCTCCGATATCTTTAAACAGTAGTAAGAAATCTTCATCTTTTGCTTTAATAGCTTCACTCATATTGAGATTGTGAAGTTTTTCAACACTGCTCAAATCATCCAGAACAAAGGATTGTGGCTCTAAAATATCCTGAAGCATTGGAAGAACCTGCAATTTATCCTTAATTGAATTACTAATCAACATACCGTCATAATGACCTCGACCAGCCGCAAAATCTTCTAAGAAATCAGCAGCACCTTTTCCTTCTTCAAAAGGTCTAATCCCTGAAAGATGGATAAAGTTTTCTTTTTGGAAAGTTACTTGAAGAACATTCTCTTCTCCATGATCCGCATAAACAAAACTTATTTTACTGCCAGCCATTTCACTTAAATACCAGGACGCTGTACTTTGAATGGAGGGCGCATATTGGTTCAAACGTCTTAAATCGGCAGGTGTAATTGGGTGATAATTCCCCACTCGCCGTTGCACTTTATCATAATTTGTGCTAAAATGAAGGTACGGATAGGATGATGTCGGGTGACTGGTAACAGTTTGCTCAAAGGTGCTTGTTTCAAGTACAGGTGTGGGACTGCCTTCAGCTTCGAGCTGTAAAGACCCCGTGCCACCACTGGTCCTATCAATCAAGCGCTCCTGACTTTGTTCAGGGGCTTTTTCTTTTTCTTCTGAAGCTTCCATTATCTTAATGGACTGAGTATCAAGACGTGACATCAGGTTATCCAACAATTTACGGTTTAAAACCACTTCTCCCTCTTGTTCTTCCAGATAGTGGTACAGTGTATTTGGTGTTGTCACAAAACCATAGGTAAAGTCTCTTTTACCCGATTCAATCAATGGATACTCCAGCATTCGCTCAATCGATTGTGATAGATTATCAAGGGTTCTTTCACCAAAATAGACGCCAAAACTGTCACTTGAAAGGCTTTCTATCTGCTTGTTAGTATTGTAGGCTGCTATTGCAAGTTCACCAATAAATCGGGTTGAAATATCTACTCCCAAAGTTCTCTGATGAGGTTTCAATGCTTGATACAAGGAATCTTGCTCAGGAGTCCCTTTTTTCTTGTATAAATCAGTCGTTTGATCATCAAGAGAGGTCAAAAGTGAATGAATAGGAGACAACACTTCCATTCGTTTAGCGTTGAGGTATTTAATAGGATGGCTATTTCCTAACTTCGCAAAGACATCATATAGATAGAAATCTGGGGCAAATTCAATTGATAATTCTCCAGATTGAATCCGATTATTTAAACTCTTTGTTAATGCTTCGTTTTCCTGTTTTACCTCTTCATAGCTCATCAATCTCACAGCATTCTCCTCTGTATTGACAATAGATTCTTGATTTTCTGGAGTTTGTTTTTCTTCAACCATCTCATCTATACTAGTCGGATCAATGACGACTGTTTTTTTATTTTCTATCGAAAACGTGAGATTGTCCCAATTTTTTTCTAACCACCCTGCTTCGCCTTGATTTTTTTCAACAGGCTCTGGTTGTGGTGAGATTGTTTTTTCCTGATTCGAGGGCGTTAATCCTACATTTTCTTGCCCTTGTTTGGCAAGTAATTCATCCACCTTCAGTCTTTCCTCATCTGTTTTCGGATGATACTTAGTTTGTGAAGATAATTGAAACTCTCCTTCTTCAGTCAACTCCAGGGCAACTCTTCGTAACCCTTTTACAAAATACGTATTTGGTTGTTTTTGCCACTGGTTCACTAGCCCCTCATCAATTAAGGCTTGAGTTGCTGGTTGAATGCTCGTTTTACCCATTTGTTCAGATATGGCTTCAAGTCTAGTCAACTCTTCTTGATAGCGTTTGAGAGTAGCTTTGGTAAAGAACGACTCCCCACGTTTAGCTTTTTCTAACTCTTCACGGATTCTAGGTATATTTTGAACACTCATCTCCAGACCACTTCCCTGACGATTCAACCCCATTTCTTTCAAATGTTGTTGGTGCTCCAGGCGCTCTACTCGCTCTTCCTGTTGCCTAATCTCATCCATCTTTGAGAAGACTTGATCTTCTATTTGTTCTTGCTTACGTTTAAAGCTAGCACCTCCTCGCTTATCATTCATGGGTTGCCCATTTGTTAGCGCTTGGTGAGAATAAGCCCTTGAAATAGCCTCGTCTTGTTCACCCCTTAGTCGTTCCAATTTTCGACGTGCCTGGGCAAGACGACTGTTGTCAGGCTTTTCTTCCTGTTGATTCTTTAGAACATCATTCCAGTCCGTTTTATCTTGTCCTGGTTTTAGTTCTGGTAGATCTGAATTGATAACAGCTCCTTTTGCCTCCAATTCTTGAATGAATGTTCTACCTGCTTCATCATTATCTAAAGCTAGAGTAATCAAATCCGCATTTTTCCCATCTTCAAAAAAGTGATGATCAATAGCTACTTGAAGTCCGTCCGCTAATTGTTCAGGTGTCCATCTTAGCGGTTTTCCTGATATTTCAGCTTGAATTTGAGATAGATGACGGCCTATAGTTGATTCTTTCAAACCATCCATAGAAACTAATCTGACGTCCTGAAGACTATCTTTGTGCAATTCATAGTAGGACATTAAATCAATTGGACTCTCAGTAAAAATCAATCGTTTTGGACTGCCAATATCAACATGAATACCTGTCATAGGATCGGAGTTTTTCATAATCACTTTAGCATATCCATGTTTTGGCCACTTCTCCCAATTCTCCTGTATTCCTTGTAAAGAGGCTCCAACAACTTCACCTGAAGAAGAAAGGGACTTGAAGACAATAACTGGCTCAATCGCATTTGTTGTAACTCCATCATTGCCTTCCGCAAAGTAGTCAAGTTTGGCGTTAGCTTGGGCTAAAACACCCTGTTCCAAAAAATAATCAATCGTTTCGTCTGATAGCCCACGTTGATTCCGTAGATAATCTCTTCCAGCTGAAAACGGCTGCTCATATTTTTCAAGATAGTATTTAAAATCTTCTTGAGCTCTTTCAACCATTTGAAACTCTTTAAAATTTCCATCATTTAAAAAATCTACAGATTGGTTAAAATCCACTTCCTTTATCGTTTCAACTAAAGAAATCGCATCTCCTCCTGTATTTCTGGAGAACCATTTCCATAAATTCTTATCAGGCGATATAACTAGGCTATCATGTTCTTTCCATCGATAGTCTCGTCCAGATCGAACCAGCTCCATCTGGAGCTCGTTTGCAACATCCAAAATATCTCTAGAACGTGCAAATTCAACACGTTCTCTACGAGTTTTCCCACGTCTTGATTCTTGTTCTGTCATATAAAATCTCCTTAAAATCCTTCATACTGTGGTTTATACGGCTCTTTCTCTGCTTGTAGAAACGTTTCTGGATCTAAGTGAACCAATTCCCCTACTGAAAAAGATTCAAATAGCTCAGAATTTTCCTTAAAATCTAGAACCATTTCTAAATCAGAATTTCTTCCTTGACCCTCAAAATGCACTTGCTTGTTATCGGCATTCATTGCCGTAATTAACCATTCGGCTGAAAAATCAAAGTCTTCAACTGCGACATCTGGAAATAATAGCTTCATTTTTCTTCTCCTTTCTCTTTTTATCCTTCTATTCTATTCAATAACCAAAAAATCCCAGTTAAAGGGACAATATAATTCCATTTTTCAGGATAATTTTGCTCAAATAAATTAAAAAATAATAACAAAAGCTTGACTACTGCACTGGAATGCGGTATAATTAATAGTGTAAGGAGGTAATGAAAATTGAATAAAGCAGATTTTAACAAAATTCAAGAATTACTAAAGACTGTAACAGCTTATAAAATTTCTAAAGCTACTGGAATTGGTGACACTACAATCAGCAGATGGGTTACAGGAAAAACACCAATCGAAAAAATGAGTTTAGAAAATGCTATCAAATTGACAAATTATGCGGAGGAGCTAGAAATGAAAAACGCAAAACAACTACTTGAAGAAATTAAAAATAACGATGTAGCGTATGCTATTGTAAACGAAGATGGGGCAGTTTATTGCAATCTTGGTACAAGTAATATCATGGATATTTATGGTATTAATGGCGAAGATGGCCATTTCTACGGTGTTTATGGTGACGCAGTTGGTGGGCAGCTTGATAGTCGCAACGTCCCTGATGACGTTATTTTAAAAGCTATTAAACTAATGCTAGGGCTTGGCGAACCTGTAAAACGTTCAGAATTGTCTATGGGGTCAGATTTCAAACAGACATTTGTAGATGGATATTTTGAGGCAGTCGAATTGATGAAACAGTCTGGTCTTCTTCAGCCTCAGGAAGAAAATGAGAAAGTCAAAGAATGGATTGAGTCTCACAAGGACGTTATAGGTTCAACAGTTAAACACCCATCATTTGGAACTGGTAAAGTAACCGAAATCAAAGACAACACTATCACCATTGATTTTGTAGACCAAGGGAAAAAATCTCTAGCACTTGAGGCAGTCGTAGAAAGCAACCTCTTAAAATTTTGATCAACCGGCTTAAATGCTGGTTTTTTCATTCAATAATCTTACTTTTTTAAACACTTTTAAATAAAAAGTTTAAATCTCTTTGAGTTTTTTGTTGACAAACTATCTTTTATGATATATAATATACTTGTATGATAAATAAAGGAGAAATAAAAATGGAAATCAACAACGACATCAAAGACTTAATTTTGGAATATGTAGGACGATACTTCAGATATGAAAATGATTTCTATAAATTACCAGGTATCAAGTTCACTGATGCCAACTGGCAGAGATTCAAGAGTGGTGAGACCTCTATCGAGAAGATGGGCGCTGCAAGAGTGAATGCAATGCTTGATCGCTTATTTGAAGATTTTGAACTGGCTATGATTGGCAAGGCTCAAAATAGTTACTATCTAAATAATTCTCTTAAAATGAACATGACATTTCACGCTTACTATGACCAGTTCAAGAAACAACAACTTCTAAAATGGCTTGAGAATAGTAGAGAGGACATCATCGGTGGTGCAGGTCGCATATATACTGCTGATGGGAATTGGATATGTAGTGCTTATTTAAAAGTGGCCTTAGAGAGTAGCAGTCTAGGAGATGGGTCATATATGCTTCAAATGCGATTCAAGAACTATTCTCGTGACCCAAGACCAATACCTGCAGGGCGTCAAAATCGACTTGAATGGATTGAGAAGAACTTGGAGAATATCCGATGAGAGAGAAGAAGCTACGAAAATGCGCCGTGAAGCGGAAGTGAGATATGGCTACAAATAAAACCGTTTCTTATACAACATTCCATTCGTACAGCAAAAGCCGTGATTTTTCACGGCTTTTATTTGGCTCCAAACACCTCCCTTTATATACTGTGTCCTTTTTCCTCCAGTTCTTGTTTCTCATCGCTTCTCTCACGTTCCATAAGGGCTTTTTTATTTGCACGTTGAGCCCTTTGAAGAGAATTGGTCAGGTTCCTCATGAAATCTGTATTGATGATTGCTTTACCTTGGGATTGTTGGATATTTTTTCTTTGCAGGACCTTTCTTTCTTGCATTTTCTGTGAAACAGCTTGGGCTAACTGACTTTTCTGATTACTTTCTTCCTCCGGCAATAATTTTTGATAGAGTGATTTGAGCTCAGAAAATCCTTTCGCATTCTCCTGTTTTAATTTTTGAACAGTAGTTTGATCAGTCGTTTGTGAAATTTCCTTGTTTCGACTGTAGATCTGATGCTTCAGCTGAAAAATGGAGATATGTGTCTGTAACTCTTCTATGTAGCTATCTTTCGTAATGGGATAGCCCTTTAGAATGGTCAAAACTCCTTCATCTTGAAGAGGTTGGATTGTAGCTAATTCTCCCTTCAAACGTTTAATAGGAGCTTGAATTGTCAATAAATCAGCCTTCTCTACTGAAAATGAAACACTATCTTCAAACTGGTTAGCAAGAGAACTTCTCAGAGATTGATCTGCTTCACTCAGTTTATAATTTGGAGTCAGCTGCAATTCAGTCAGCTGCAGTCTTTGAAGAATCTCCTTCTTTTTTAATTCAACAAATGGCTTATCCGTTTCAAGTGGTTGTATTTGATCAAAAAGAGTTTTACGAACTAATAAACTACTTTGTTTTTCTTCCAATAAACTCAATTTTAAAGCATAGCGGAATGTTCCTAACTCCTGGCGTTCTTTCAATGATCGATCGCTTTTCTTTTTGGCCGCTTCTACAAGATCTTTCAAATCAGCTGAAGAAAATAGCGATAAGTCCCTTAAGCTAAGTTGCTTCTGTAGTAAGTCTTCTTTCATCTGACTCACATCATAAACTAATTCCGTAACAAATTCAGGTTTACCCAAACCTGTTCCGTGTTTATCATAAGCAGCATAGACTGGTTTTGTGATTTCAAGAGGTTTCGCCCCATCTTTTAGATCATAACCCAGTTTTTTCCAGGCATCTAGTGTTTTGATAACACTTGCATTGGGATCCTGGGCTAAAATTAATTTTTGATTCTTTACTGAGAAATTGGCCAAATTTTTTTCCAGCCGAACGTCAGCTATTTCAGGAGCATTCTCACGGAATAGATGCAAGATCTTATTTGCTAGTCGTTCTCTCAACTCCTTCTCTCGATTCGCTATTAATTGCTGCAGATGATAGCCTGCAGCCTCCTGCTGTGTTTTTTCAAAACGACCATCAACTTTTCGAATCTTTTCGTAGGTTGTTTTTTTTTCAGCTGAATAAGCTCCTCTATAAGTTTCTAGGAAGTCCTTCGTTTCTTTCAGAAATTCTTGATAGAGCTCTTTCCCATCATTTTCTAAATAGGAATCCAGATAGCGGTCGATGAAGAATTTACTGACTGCAAAATCTCTTGCATTTGATCCATAACGCCATTTTTTATCCATTGGCAAATGGTTGTAAGCCTGCTCCAAAAAATTTTTTTCAGCCGAAGAACGAACCTTCTGATCTCTAAACACAGAATTGATCAACTCACTTCTGATATTGGCCAAGATTTGTTCTCGTCGAACAATCATTCCTCTAGTCTGTTCATTCAACAGACCATGAAAAACATCACTTTTAAAACGCTCAATGGTTTTCTGGGAAAAGTTACCTCTATATTCCATTCGTCCACGTGGCCGATAGAAAAATTTATCTCTTGCAGATTCAACTTCAGATAATCCAAAATGCACATGAATATTATCCGTGTTCAAGTGAATGTTAGCCCACCAAAATGATGAGTCGGATAATCCTTCTTTTTCAATCAATCTTGGCAATGCTTCACGTATGACCGACTTGATGGCTTGCTGATCAACTTTCCCAGTTTCCAGATCATATAATCCCTCCTTGGCCAAAAAATCATTATCAAAAGAGATAACACCCTGCCATAGAAGAGAGCCATTTTGATAAGCTTGCTCTAACTTACTTTTCAATTCAGTTACTTTGCTACGTTGCAAGTAATTGGCTTCTTTTGTAAAAATCGCTGTCATCTCTTCATTTTGATTTTCAGTAGCATAAGAACGATTCATATAATCGATGTACTCCTGGAAATTAAGTTTTGTTTCTGGGACTTCAGCTTGGATTTTTTGTATTTCATCTTCAGTTAGAGACTCAATATTTTGTCTGTGTGTTTCTAAATTTAATTCATTATCAACCTCGACAGCTTCGTCTCTATTGGTGTAGTCTACAAACCCACTATTTGCTTCTGTATATTGCAGCATGAAGGTAATACTTGGACTAGAAGACACGTTCATTATTTTCCTCTCTTTGAATTAAAATAGTCCATTTTTTCTTAAAAGAGCATAGTCTTTTAATAACGGTTGTAATTCTTCAGGTTCAACTTGAAAATCATTGATCCATCGTCCTGATTGAGAAATATGTAATTCTTTTTGTTCTTCAATAAATTGCATGGGAATCAATAAGATATTTGGTTCTTCTAACTCTGAACCACTTTCTCGTTCTAAAAAGGCGACAATAAAATCTTGATTTCCTTTTGTCCTCAATTGCCAGTGATGAGAGTTCCCGTTTTTCCTTTTGTACAATGAGCTGTATTTTACATCAATCGTTAGACCGTCTAGCCAAAAATCATATACTGGATTATTTTTCTTAAAATACTTATTCGCATCCGTTGCATCTGGAACATACTTTTGAAAAAGCTCCTCGGCCATTCCCCCGAGCTTAGCTGTCCTAGAACCATACTGAATTTTATCTTGAATTTTAAGGCAGCCACTCTTTATTAATTTCAAATGAGCTATATGAGTAGGCAGCCCTGACTGTTTCACCGCTTCATGAAAATCTCCTGTTTCTAAATATATTTCAACAATATCTACCATTTACTGTACCTCAATGAGAATGTTTGATAGTTTGACCACGTGCAATATCTTCTTGAATGACATCGTTGATTCTTGCCATCAATTCATGCTGTGTAGGATCCAATCGTGAATGAATAGATTCCAATTCTTGAACATCAAAATCATCTTTCGTAATAGCATGAAAGTTGGTTAGCGTTAGATAGAGAATTTGATCAAGTTGACGATGAATTGCCTTGTTATCATTTCCAGAATCAAAGGCATCCCCCAAATTTTTTTCCAGCTGAGTCAGTCGCTCATAGAAATTTTTTCCTTCTCCTAATTCAATAAAAAGTTTATAAAAAACTTCAATCAAAGTGACAAGCGCTGCTGAATTATTTCGATACTGTTTCTGCAAAGCAGACGATTCTTTCAAGTAGGATTTTATTTCCTTAAATTTTTCATGTGTTTCTTCGCTAAAATATAAGCTAAGTCTTGGATTCATTTTTCCCTCCTCAATTTTTCTGAGATGATCCTGTCAAATAATTGATTTTATATCCTGGTTGAATATTAAAGATATATACATCAAATGAGATCTCATCATCTTCAATACTCTGTGCTTCCATACGAACTCCTCTAGCAACTAATTCCACATTTCTAAAAATGGGAGTTACTCGATAGCGAACATGGTGGTTCGTATTTTTTATGTAGTTAGCAATTTTATTTTCATAGTAAACCATTGATGATTGTTCATCTTCAAAATTTGCATTTAAAGCACGTGTACCTGTAAATAAATTTTTAGCATTCGCATTCTCTCCACTTAATTGAAAACCGATTAAGTGAGAACGGTTATATAAATAATCTTCTTTCCCGTTGAAAATTATTTTTTTATTTTTCCATCCTGTTGGTGTGATAGACGAAATAGATTCTCTATCTTCAGTTGGCATCAAATCTTTTCCCAACATCGCTTCAGCAATTCCTACACGATTTAAAAAATCTAGATCAGAATATTTTTCCCAGCTGCCATTTTCTAAACTCAATTCGCTTTTTGTAAATTGTGATTTTTCATTGACAACAATCACCTGATTTTTTCCATCATACTCCTTCGATTTCAAATCATCATTTTTCAGAGTAGGATTCAAATTTGAGTCGGAATTTTTTTCTTCAGCTGAATCGGCTATGTTCAATTGAGTCGGAATATCATTTTGTGTCAAGCCAGATTTGATAGCATTAAAATTGTTAGGTTGTACGATAAAGATTGCAAGAAAAATAAGAATGATGAACAGAGATTTATTCTTCTTCATTTTTAAACACCACCTGACCGTCGTTCAGCTTCAAGCGCAGATACATCATCCATAAAATGTAACCAATTTGTAGTTAGATCATTTACAATATCTTGTTTAACATTTAAAGCTGAAAGAGAAATTTCATTCTTCAACATCAAATCTAAAATCTGACTTTGTTGTTTTTTGATGACAGATAATGTTTCCGCAAATTGGTTATTGTACAAATTCAATCCGTCATTCATTACGATATTTTGAACTTGCGATAACATAAACTCATTAAAGCTTGGATAGTTATATTTTTTGGAAATATCTCGAAGTTGTTCAAACATATCATCAGGTATATTTCTGATTTTGATTTCTTTAGGCATCACTTTCCACCTCTCCTTCATACTCTAACCAACGTGAAATATGATCGCCATAACGATTCATTTTTTTTTCAAATTCAGATAGTATCCTGGTCTGTTTTTTCATTTGTTCCAGAACATGGTCAGAAGCTAATTTCATATTTTCCAAATGAGCAACATATAAATCTTGAGCACGATTAAATTTTCCGTATTCAATTTTTTCACGACAGATTGAGAGCAGAAAATCATTAAATGACTTAGCTTTATTTTTTTCTGCGAGTGCTTTTAGATAATTAATTTCATCATCAGTAAGCCCTCTAATCTCAATTCGATTTTGTTTTATATTTGCCATTATTTCAAATTTTCCTTTCTAAAAAACAGCGCCCTTCTTTTTTCTTTTGTCGAAGCAAAAGCCAAAAGAAGCAAAAAAGAAAACTTCAACCTCGCAACATCACGAACCGACACGGTTCTATTTTTGCGGTTTTTCAACACACTAACACACACAGAGGGACTAAGGTCCTTTTTAGGTGTGTTGTGTTAGAAAAGAGCATAAGGGAAACTGTCCCCACGAAGCGTGTGGAGTTGATAGTATCAACGTTTCCGGTACCGGTAATTTTCTCGGTTTCACCTACTTACACACACATGCTATACTTACCTTTACACACTTTATAGGTGTTATACTTACACTGTTTTTCTTATTTACATACTTTTACTTACACTGTTTTTGACTTCATTTAGAAGTTCAAAACTCAAAAATTAAGACTGATTTTCAGCTGGAAAGCTTCCTTCTTCACGATTTTTCTTCGCTGCTAAACGTTGTTCTTTTTCATCTTCTTTGATGAGGTTTAATTCCATTTTTAACTCTTCAAAAATTGATTCATACGACTGATTTTTATTTTTCTTCAGTTGAATTTGAACATAAATTTTACCAATTTGTTTTTGAAGATTCTCTTCTGCTTCTTTACGTTCCTGTTCCAAAAGGGCAACTCTTTTCTTTGCCTCTTCTAGTTGATTATCAATTTTTTTTAAATCATTTTTAGCCATGATTACTTCTCCTTTTTTCTAATTTCGTATTTCTTAATTCCTTAATTTATTTCCTGCAAAGCTGGTAATTTTTTCTTTTATAATTTGGAAGTTGCTCCACAAATCGCCATCTAATTTCTTCAAATCAATCACATAAACTTCATGATCATTTTTCTTGATGGTTAGTGTGAAAGAACGTTCATCAATTTTAATTTCCTTTAGAACGAGGTACATTGAAGAAAACATTTCTCCTTTATACCCTGGATTACTATGATAGGTTATTCCATATTCATCAATATCCAGCACAACCCATTTCTGTTTTCTAATCAAACCTTTTGTACTTGTGAATACAGCACGATGCTTTCTAACTGGCTGATTTTCCTTTGGTGCTAATTTAAGTTGTTCTTTCATTTTTCTGCCTTTCTTTTTTTGATTGATTCTATTATAAGAGATAACTGAAAAAAATTTTTTAAAGGGACAATCATAAAAAATAAATCCCCTTAATTCAAAAATTAAGGAGATTTTTGACTACTATTTGTTGGTAAACACGAACTCGGCTTTCATAGAAAATGCATCCTTTTTACTTACATCAAATTGAATCAGCCAGAAAGAAAAATCATGTTTTTTCCCAAACGGGAAGACATAAAATACTGGATGATACAATTCTTCAATATCCACAAATTCTCTTTCAAGAGGAGCTTCAGAACCATTCCATGCTTTTCTATAATAGGAAATACCTGTCCGTTTTTCTCTATTCAAAAAACTTAATTCTACAATATCTTGATAATCCTTTTTCACTGCTCGCTGATTAATCGTAATCATTCGTTGGTTTGCATCACCTTCATCAGCATCTATAAAAAGATTGATTTTAGGAGGTAACTTATCTTTTAATTTTCGGATTCCAAGGTAGTCCTTATTTAAGATATTTTTGAACAGATAACGCTGAAAAAGTTTTGCTTGAAACCACTTCATGAAATAATAAATACCGATACTAAAGATTAGGGCTAAAAGCCAGAACGATGATTCGTTTTCTTGTATTGGTTTTTCTAATGCAGCTGTAAAAATGATGGCAAGTACAATATTTCTTATAAACATCTTTATAATCTGCATTTCAGCCCCTAAACGTAACTTCGTAAAAGGCGCACATAAAATAATCAAACACATCATTGATCCAAAAATCTTTGGATCAACCTCAAGTATTACGGAAACTTCTTTTATAAGAACAGCGCCTGTAACCATTACAAAAAATAAATATTGCCATTTAAAGGCTTGTCTAATAAGCCAATTCACTCCACAAATTGCAGATAATTTATATCCCAATTTATCAGTTTCTTTTACCATTTTAATTAAATTTTTCATTTTATTTTACCTCACTTTAATTCATTTCTACAGTTTCAATAGAGTTTGAAAATTCAAATGTTCCATCTTTAACAGTTTCTTTTTTCTTGTCCAAAGACTCCAATTTAGCCTTCAGCTTTTCAATATTCTTTCTCCTTTTTCTAATTTCGTATTTCTTAATCCCTTAATTTATTTCCTGCAAAGCTGGTAATTTTTTTCTTACTCATAGCTAAACACCCACAAATAAATCAAAAAAACTCCATTTTGTTATAAGCATAGTAAGAAGTAGTATAACTAAAAGCGAAGCAAACACTAAACCTACACAAAATGCAGACTCTTCTTCTGAACTAATAACTTCAGTTTTTAAAACTTTCTGCGCCAACAAACTACCAACAGCTTTTTTCTCCACATTTTTCTTTTTCTTTGATTTCATTTTATTTCTCTTTCCTTTAATTCATTTCTACAGTTTCAATAGGGTTTGAAAATTCAAATGTTCCATCTTTAACAGCTTCTTTTTTCTTGTCCAAAGACTCCAATTTAGCCTTCAACTTTTCAATGTTTTTATAGGCTGTTTCGATGGTTCTGTTCTTCGTTTCGATGTTTGTATCCAGCGTAGCAATATTCTTTTGATTGGCTTCGAGATCATCACCTGTTAGATATTTCGCTTCTGCTTGAAGACTCGCTTTTCGTGAGTTATCATCTTCAATAGATTCCTTCAATTGAGAAATTGATGTTGTCAATTTTTGAGACTGTTCATTCTGGAAATTGATTTCTTTTTCGATTTCCTGAAGAGTAAATTCTTCTCTGGAGACAACTTCAATAGCTTTGATTTCAAGTTGAGGATTTTGAGGAGTTACAAAGAATTGTACAGTGTCCTCTTCTCCAGATTTCTTCTGAGAAACCTTTTTAGAATCACTGGATGGCGATGAAATATTCACATCAATTGAGCTAGAAGAGACTGTCTGATTCGTCACATCGATCGCAAATGCACCAAAATTTTTCGGAACTCCTTTAATAATAACTGATACTTTATTATCAATGATTGGTACAACATCCATCTCTATTTTTGAGTCTTTATGTTGCGCATAGAGTTTCCATTTCAATCGTTTGGCATCGATGCCCCGATCTATCGAAGTCGTAGCATCTTTTGTCTCAAATTGTAAAACGATAATTCCAGTATCTGGTGAATATTCCTGACTGACCAGTTTCATCTCACCGCTGCCATTCGCAAAAACCTGCTTTGTTTTGAGTTGTTCTGAAGTATAGGTTTGTCTTTGTGGTGAGAAAATCGCTCCCATTAAAAGACTTAACCAGGTCACAAACAACATTGAAAAAATGACCAGTTTTCTCTTAATAATATTCTCTTGAAACCAAACTTTAGTCTTAATAAATGGCTGCAAAATTGGGCTGGATTTTATCTTTTCAATCCAGCGTTTAGAAATTTCAATTAAAGTAGACATTTTATTTCTCCTTCCTGATTTTTCCATAATACTGATTTGTTAAAGAGGTTATATCCGTCTTTTTTTCAGTACGCCACGTTCCATATAACGATAAAGAAAGAACTATAATAGCTACACAAATAGTTACGAATATATCTCTCATCAACTCGACATTACCCAAATAAAAAGATTCAAAGACTGTCATAAAAGAAACGTCTTTCACTCCAACTAATTGAAAAAAATTTGAATTCATATGAACTAAATTTACTGCTACATATGCAATAAAGCCCAAAAAGAGATTGATTGGCACTAAAGCTAGCAAAATAAAAACAGATATTCCTCCTAAAATTGCAAAAACTCGATACCTCACATTTGTTGCAAACAACATATCAAAAGTTGACACACAACCGAACTCTTTTGGTTCATTCGATAATGTATAATTTTTTATACCTCTCAAATGTTTGTTAGCTCTTTTCTGCTTCAAACTAGATGATTTAGTTCTTCTCATGCTTCTTATATCCTTTCCAAATAAATGAAACCTTACTTTTTGGCCAAACACTTTTTAGTAACATTAAGAACGCTAATGGCAGCCTTTTCGTTTTGATTTCATTTCCAAAGTTATCACATATAGTTATCCTGAAGAGCGGTACGAACCAGATCGCAATCAAGACAGTTCCAACCACGCCATGCGCAATAGCATTTAAAAATTGATACATACTACCTCCTTAAACATATTTCAATCTTTGAAAAGCTGTCTCGGCCCACTTACTCAGCTTTATTCTTTTAGTCATTTAGGGCCTCCTGGATTGCTTTCTCATCTGCTACAATCGTTTCCTCTGAATCCCTCGAAGCATATAGATATTTCTTTATTTTTCCCTTACGAATTTTGATGATAGTTGCAGCTTTTTCAACCTGGTATTTTTCTACCAACTTTTGACCTTCTTCTGTCTGAATGTCAATGTAAAATGTAGGATAAGAACCTTTATTGGCTGCATCTACAACTACACTTTTTCCAACCTGACAGTAAGGACAATCTTTTCTATAAAATACTAGATTTACATTTTGATCAAGTACAGTATTCTGGTATTCTTTCTGAGTAAGATGAGGATCATAATCTAAGATAAAATGATCTTTATACATCCTATATCCTCCTAAAACTGCGAGACTTACAAATAAAATAACGAGAATAGCCCCTAAAGCTAACTTGATGTATCTAAAAAGCTCTCTCATCCTATTTCCTCCTCATCCATAAAATCAAATATGGATCCTTGAACATAATCAATCTTGGCCAATTCTTTTATTTCTGATTTCAAGTTAGTGAACGTTGTCATCACTTCTTGAAAAAGCAAAGGATCAAATTCCTCGGAATCCAATACACGGACAAGTGGTAACATTGGATAATGATCTCTCAATTCCTCCTGCAGATAATCTGAAATCATTTTATCATTCGAGATAACACTATCTACTCTAATAATCGCTGGAATACTAGAAATACTCTCCTCATTTTGATAAAAAGTTAAAGCTACATCTCCTGCAGAAACAGACTCAAATTTTAAGTTATCCGATGAAAGTTTAAAATAATAAGCCAATGGTTCCTGACCAACCCCTGTTAGGTAGTATCCTCTAATAATTTTGAATAACTCTGACATCGACTTTCCTCCTTCCTAACAAACTTTTAGAAGTCTAAACGGAGCTTGATACACATCTGGATAGTGAATCAATCTCTTTTTTCTCTGTTCAGGAAGTGGTTTACGATAATGTTTTTGAAGATACTGAAAAGCTAGTCCCAAAGTATCAAAAACTAAAACTTTATTCTCCCCATTACAAATATAGTCACCTAATTCAAAACTGAAAATTACGTACTTCATTCTTCTTCTCACTTTCTATTTTGGCCAATCATTGCCAGCTGATCTGTCTCTAACTCATCATCATATCCGTTTTCAAAACGAACTTGTTGACGAATCCCTATAAGTGAGAGAATTAATAAAACTCCTCCTACAAATATAAGGCTAAATAATCCAACTATAACTAAAATCATATCATTCCTCCATAGGTTATTTTATATACATGTATATCCTCGTAATAATCGTAGATATAAATGTAAGGCAGTTGACGGGTTTTTTTGATTATCCAATATCAAGTTCAAATAGAGATAGTTGTTGTGTTTGTTTAAAGCTATCTTTAACCCTTTCTATCACTCTCTGAGTAAACTCTATACTTTCTTCAAAGAAAGCAGCAATATTGGCCATATAAGCCTCCTGACGTTCTTTCTTCACCTTGATAAGGGAAAGGAAGATTGCTTTGATAGAGGCTAATCTGATGCCTCCTCCACGGCCGTGTTTGACTGTGAAGAAGATCTTTTGTTCTGTTTTGAGAACCTTCAATACTTTGTCTAATGAACGCTCAGGAATATTCAACTTCTCTCGTATCTCTTTTTTTGTCGTCTGGATAAATGGATCCTCAGATTGATAGAAGCCTTCTAAATAGGCCATTACGTCTGTTTTCCATTCATGAAGATGACTATTCTTTCTGTCAGCACGTTTCTTCTTAAACTTGTACCAACGTTGCTTCACAAAGAGATCTGAAGCCTTGAGTTCCTGATTGACCCATGCTTTACATAAAGTCATTACATAGTCACGACTAGCAGCTTCATATTTTCCTGAGTAGGCGCTTGTAATAATCTTATGATATTCAGCTGAAGAGAGTGGTTCGTCTAGATTTGCATTAAAACTAGAAAGAACCTCCTCACATTCTTCCTGATCGATTCCTGAAGAGAAGTTGGCTAAAGCTAGCGTGAAAAGAACGTTGTTTCTTCCCATCAAGGCTTTTCCACCTTTGATATTCCCCTCTCTCATCAGCAATTGATACCAAGGTTCATCAATCTGTTTCACCCCTTCAGAACCTGAAATAACCGTCAAATTGGGCTTTTTACTTGGGAAGGGAAAATCTGATTGCTTCATCGACCAATCTAACCACTCCTGGAACGAATAGGTATAATCAGCATCAAAGAATTCTACATTATCAGTTCGAGGAATCCGAGCAATCCCAAAATGGTTACAAGTCAAGTCTACTGGTAAAGTTTGAGCAAAGTAATTTCTCAAATTTTGAGAAATCGCTTTGGCCACTTTCACCACTCGAAATTGAGAATGAGCTGTAACATAGGCTGATTCTGAGAGAACAAAATAGGCTTGGAATCCTTTATCAGATTTTAGAATCAACGTCGGCATAAAACCTAGCTCCAGGGAAGCAGTTAAAATATCTCCTGTTGTCATTTCTTCAGCTGCAGAGGTAATATCGAAGTCAATGTAGAATGTGTTAATCTGTCTAAGATTATCCTCAGAGTGGCCACGTGTAATCCGTCGACCAGCATCACTATAGCTTCCGTAGCAATATACGTTAGGAGTCCAGTGTGTAAATTGATCCTGGTTCTCCAGCAATGATTCGACAGAGGTTAAAACAACACCACGTGCCTTCACCATATTCGCTTTTGAACGATAAGCAAATACAGAGCCTCGTCTTCCTTCTTCAGCTGAAGAGATGAGCTGTAGATGGCTATTCTTAAATTTTTGTGTTCTTAATCCGTCTTTTGTAATGATGGATAAGCATTTTAGTAAATCAATCTTTTTCATATTTAATTTCTCATTATTTAAACAATGATAGTGGAGATAGCAATAATCTAAAAAGAAAATAAATCAATAAATTTTTGACAAAAATCAATTATGAGATTTAATAATTTCAAAAGTAGTTCAGCATTGAAAATATATAGAAGAGCAACGACCAGTATCATTGCTAACAAGATCATTAAACTATACCTTAAAAAATTTACGGATTCTTTTTTACTGTCTGGTAAATTTGCAACCCTTTTTTCTTTCTTATCCTGTAATTCTTTGCCAAATAATTCATAAGAGTACCTTGCCATTATCCAAAGAGATAAAGCCCCACTTCCCAACACTGAGATAATGAGTAAAACGACTGTATCAATGACTATGACAAGTAAAAATCCCAATAACATGAACTGCATTATTTTATTCTCAATTAATCCAGAACTTATTAACGACATTGAAATCCAGTTGCCGAGATATATTAGAAGATAAGAATAAGAAAAAGGGACAGCTATAAGCGAGATAAAGCAAAGAACTATATTACCCAGCACTTTCCGCAAACTCTTAGAATAAAGAATGTTTTCCCTTATGGATTTCAATCTATCCTTTGCTATGAAAAAATAATAATACAATACTGTCATACTATGCCTCCTATTTTAGCTCAAATGAATTTATAAGATACGGTAACAAATCAGCAGACGATAGGTATATCATTCCCCCTCCTACAATAATTAAAAAGATACTCACCATCCATTCCCAAGTAGTTAGATTTGGAAAGAAATCTTTCTTACCACTCCAGCTAAGTGTGATGTCTGTATTTTTAGCTATGATAAATACTCCATTGAACGAAATGCACACTCCTACAACAAACAATACAATAAAACCAAAAATCATATAATTTCCTCCTTGCTTATTTCTAGGCTTTTAAAATAAATAAACTAACAAATAAAATGGTGATAGAAACTATCTACCGTAGTGAAGTTCACCTTCACTGTCCTCGTATTCGAGCCAGTGGTCCATAACATCCGGACCTTCTTGTAACTCACGTCCAGTAGGAGAACACCACTCCTCATTTCCATTAGATGTTTCAAACACCTTTTGAAAAACACCATTTCGGTCAACGTCCACAAAGCGTGGATATGTAACAGTAATTTCAGGCGGTTTTGGGAAACTCATCCAATAAATAACATTACTACAAGTATTTTCAAAACCAATGCCATCGTTAAAATCAACCCAGATATCTGTATACACTTCTTCGCTTTCACTTGTGTAAACAAGAACCTCTTCGTCTAATTCAGGGGTTTTCCCGTCCCACATGAATTCAACTTCATCTCCGTATTCCTTTTTTTCTTCGCTAGTAAGGGGTCTTTGTGTAATTTTTTTCCAGTCTGTATTTTTCATATTTCTTTCCTCTTATGTTCTTCCTCATTTATTCAACAATTCTTCTGATAGCAACTATTCTATAAGTATTTCCAATTCCTTTGCGATAGCAGCAATGACACTCACAGTCACGCTATTTCCTGCTTGCTTGTATAATTGACTGTTGCTATTCACTTCTTGCGCCTTATCAAAAGCCCAATCTGGAAATCCTTGTAATCTCCAACACTCACGAGGTGTCAACTTTCTGATCCTAAATCCATCTGATAAATAATTATTTTCCTGATAGCTATTCCTAGTTAAAGTAGGAGCGATGTCATGTTCTCCACCTTGGTTATAACCATGACCACGTTGGATTATTTTAGGTTCTTGCCCACCACCTTGCATTGTGGATAGAGTGGGAGCTAGTCCATTTGTATCATATACTCTTGAGTTTTGGTCATGATTTCCAGGCAATTTCCCTGCGATTAGAATTCCATGCTTATCTTGCGTAGTCAAAGTAAACATAGGTTCTTCGTTAGACTTACACCTGCACCCATTTTGTCGTTTATCCGTGCAATCAGGAGTTAAAACAGGTATGGCTATCTTTTGCCCCTCTCCCTTGTTGGTTGTGAGTGTGGGAGCCAATCCAGCTGATTCATAAACCTCTCCATTCATCCCATTTCCTGAAGGATGGATGTTTCCGATAGACCTCACTTTCTGCGATTTACTTTCAACAATGTACGCCCCTGCTCCTTGTGAGTTGCCATATCTGGTTGTAATGGTATTGCTGTACTGCTTTTTGATTGAATTAGCTTGCTGGCAACTTTTTGAGAGAGGAAAAACTCTTCTGGTACATTCTCCTCTAAGATGTCCGATAACGAACACCCGTTCTCTGTTTTGGGGTACTCCAAAATCCTTGCTGTTAAGGATTTGCCATTCCACATTGTACCCCAATTCATCCAAGGCTCCGAGGATGGTTTCAAATGTAGCTCCTCCGTCATGGTTGAGGAGTCCTTTGACGTTCTCAAGCAATAGATATTTAGGTCTGAGAATAGATGCGAACCTTGCAATTTCAAAGAAGAGACTTCCTCGTGTATCTTCAAAACCTCGTCTGTTTCCTGCAATGCTGAAAGCCTGGCACGGAAATCCTCCACAGATAATGTCCACACGTCCGATTCTTCGAATAGACTCATCTGATACTGCTGTGATGTCATGTAGTTCTATTTCTCCTTTCGTATCGTGTATAGCTTTGTAGCTAGCTCTTGCAAATTTGTCTATTTCGCAAAATCCTATACATTCGTGACCAGCGGACTCCATACCAAGACGAAAGCCACCGATACCTGCAAACAGATCTAGAAATTTCATATGATTTTTAATTTCTTTCATCATTAAACCCCAAAAAACAGTGGCTACAAATAGTCTCATCTCGATCCATCCACCAACAACTACCCCATTTTTCAACAACACAAGGGGTAGTCCAAGTACATCCGCATTTTTGACAAATACCTTTCTTTAATACTGCTTCTTTCATGATAATTACTCCTCATTGATTCTCATACTTTTAGGTAGCTTTTTACTCGGTAAACAGTAACCTTCGGATAAGTCCCTTTTGCCATAAAATTCAGGACTACTTGTCATTACATGGTCACTTCTTCTCCATCCTCTACGAAGTTGTTTGTAAGATAAAGAAACACGCTTCTCAATTTCTTTAAAACTAAATCCCAACTTCAAATATGTTGTTACAATAGTGGTAGCATGTTCTTTGGACTCTTCGCTTCTTGTTCTTCGCTGAAAGTTAATCTGCTTATCTTCTTCATTTAATGCTATCTGATAATCAATAAACAACTTCCGCATTTCCATAATTTTATGTTGCCAAGCCAAGCTGTAAGGTTGGCCTGAATATCGATTCACTAGATTCTTTACGGGTTGTTTAAATTTCAGCTGAAGAGGATCAAATTCGCCAAGGTCAGAAAATGGATCAATGAAACCTAATGGTTCGCTTTGAATTAATTCATTGTATAGCGCTTCTCTGTCCATCCTAATTTATCTCCTTCTGTCAAATGCACGTCATTGAGTCAAATAAGCTTAATTGGATGGTTGAAGGCGCTTGTTCGCTGTTTCCATTCTCATCATGATCGATAACGTCAAAGATTTCTAACGTGTCTAAATTCATTACAATCTCTAATCCTACCATCGTTGAACTCCTCTCAAATAGAATTTTAAGCGAACAAAAAAGAGAACAGATTTCTCTGTTCTCCTAAAAATATTGAATTATTTGATTTTCTAAAAACTCTTACCACTTACACGAACATTCCACTTGACTTCACGAGATTATTTTTCACGAATGACTTCAACCTTGTAGCCATCAGGATCTTTGACAAAGTAATAGTTTGGTGCAGTTCCTGGTAGACCATTTGGCTCAGTCACTTCATAACCTTTGGCACTATGGTCTTGATGAAGCGCCTCAAGATCAGGTGTACTTAGGGCGATATGGGCAAATCCATCTCCAACCACATAAGGACCATGATCGTAGTTATAAGTCAACTCCAACTCATAGTCATCACCCTCAAGACCTAGATAGACAATCGTGAAGGCATGGTCTGGAAAATCTCTGCGACGCAATTCTTTAAATCCAAAAGCATCTTGATAAAATGCGATTGATTTTTCAAGATTTTCTACTCGCAAGCAAGTATGTAGCATTTTTGAAGCCATATTTTTCTCCTTTATTTTTAAAAAGACTGGGACAATCCTGTTCCAGTCTTATCAGTTATTATTTACCAAGTTTTGCTTTAGCTGCATCTGCAAGAGCTGTGAAAGCTGCTGCATCGTTAACAGCCAAGTCAGCAAGCATTTTACGGTTAACTTCGATCTCAGCCAATTTCAAACCATGCATCAATTGTGAGTATGAAAGTCCGTTCATACGAGCTGCCGCGTTGATACGAGTGATCCACAATTTGCGGAAGTCACGTTTTTTCTGACGACGGTCACGGTATGCATAGTAGTAAGAGTTCATTACTTGTTCTTTTGCAGTACGGAACAAGATGTGTTTAGCTCCATAGTAACCTTTTGCTAATTTAAGAATACGTTTACGACGTTTGCGTGATACAACGCCACCTTTAACACGTGCCATGTTTTATTTCCTCCAAATATTTCCTAGAATTGTTTACTTACAGTCAAGCTATTATTTCAAGCGAGTAAGCATTGCTTTGATACGTTTGTAATCTCCTGAATGCACCATAGATGCTTTACGAAGATGACGACGTTGTTTCTTAGTTTTTCCGTGGAAACGGTGAGAAGTGTAAGCACGGAAACGTTTAAGTCCACCAGAACCTGTACGTTTGAAACGTTTAGCTGATGCGCGGTGTGTTTTTTGTTTTGGCATGATTTTTTCTCCTTTATTTAACTTTCTGACAATTATTTTTTGTCAGTCGCTGGCGCCAATTGCATGAACATTTGACGTCCATCCATTTTAGCACGTTGTTCGATGATGGCAATATCTTGAGTTGCTTCAGCAAACTCGGCTAAAACTTTTGCACCAATCTCTTTATGGGTAATCATACGACCCTTAAAGCGAATAGATACCTTAACTTTATTTCCTTTTTCAAGGAATTTGCGTGCATTGCGAAGTTTTGTATCAAAGTCACCCTTGTCAATAGTTGGACTTAGACGAACTTCTTTCACAGTAACAACACTTTGTTTTTTACGTTGTTCTTTTTGCTTCTTCTGGTACTCAAATTTGAACTTACCGTAGTCCATAATTTTTGCAACAGGCGGTTTGGCTTGGGGTTGAATCAATACTAGGTCAACATTAGCGTTATCAGCCAAAGCTTGCGCTTCACTGAGTGGCTTGATGCCTAGCTGTTCTCCTTCAAGACCAATCAAGCGAACTTCACGTACACGAATCTCATCATTGATGAATAAGTCTTGCTTTGCTATGGTTTTCACCTCTTTTGTTTTATTAGAGAAAAACAATAGCGGACTCGTAAATATACAAGCCCGCACGTTATGATAGCGTTTCTTAGAAACTTTTCATCCGTAGGGCCAGGCAACTTAATGTCACAAGGCGAGAAGCTCTCACTTCTGCTTTTCTCAACTTTTATATGATACCAAGTTTTCTAGCCCTTGTCAAGATAAAAAGTTATTTTTTTGAAAAGTTTGTGTTTGTATTTTGTCTTGGTTTCCGCATCAAAAAGAGAGAACCAAGGTGATTCCCTCTCTATGTTAGTTTTTTCTTATTTTCTGTATAGGAAAGCTAGAATCTATTAAAAACTTCCTTTTTCCGTGAACTTCCCCATCTTTCGATAAATAGAATCCCCACTAACAAAAGGATAATCAGGCAAGGAAGTAAAACTAGCCCCATGTCCCAATTTAGATTGACATTATCAATCAGCTTAGGTAATCTTCCAGACAAAATCTCCACTGAACGCAAGTAAGTAAAGGGAATCAGATGTGCAATCTTTTGAAGAGGCTGAATTATTTGAATACTAAACAATAAGCCAACAATCCCAATAAGTGAAAGAAAGAGGACAGGCATGTTTTGCTTGAAAAAGTAAGCAATCAAGTACACTACTTCCACAATGATGATAAAAGCTAAGAAAGCTAGTAACAAGCTAGGAAATAACACATCTTGTATCTTTCCAATAGTTACCTCTTGATTCACTAAGCTATAAATCGGGTAGGGATAATCTAACTGTCCAAAACCACTTATCAGACTTCCCACTAGGAAAGAAAAACCACAGATTCCAATAAACAGCACAGTTACATAGCTCACCCCAACTCCAAGAGAAGATATGGCAAATGCCACTTTTGAAAAAGGATATAACTGAGCTGTGTCCAGATGATTTTGATATCTTTCTGCAAAAAGTTGTGTCAGCATAAAAATAATCGCAATCACAAACAAGGTTGGGATGATAGCCTCTAAAATCCAGACAATCTGATCAATCCCGTGGGTCGGATAATCTAAATCGTGGGCTTTTATGTTCAAGGGATACAGGGCTTGGTAAGTCTTTCGTTCGCGGTCAACCGCTATTTTTAAGTCCGAGCTAGAAGTTGGGTCATTTGATACAGTTTCATAACTCTTTTCCTCAGCTTGCCACTGCAAATAGTAGGCTTCTTCCCAGCGTCCTTCTTTTAATAAAGTCAGAATTTCTTTCTTTTGCGTCAAAAGATTTTTTTGCAAGTCTAAATTTTCTTTAGCAAACTGGTATTCCTCCGTGCTGGTGTCAGACATTTGGGAGAGCTTCTCTTCATTTTCATTGATAGCTCTCTCGTTGGCTGCAGTACGAGTTTCCAACCTGTTCTCCAAGCTGACATAGTTTGCAGTCCGACTATTGAAATAAAAGCTAATACCAAGAGTTGAAACAAATAAAGCTAAGATAATCCAGTTTAAGCGACTTTTGAAAACTTTTTTTAATAAAAATAGACTAATATCTTTCATAAACTAAACCTCTTCTATCTGCCCCTGATGAATGGTTACTACTCTATCGCAGACATCAAGCAACTCTTCCTTATAGTGGGAACTTAAAAGAACCAGCTGTTCTTGTCTATCGATTTTTGCTAGCCTATCAAAAAACTTCTGTCGATAATACTCATCTAAGCCATTTGTAATCTCATCCATAAGCCAGCATTTCGCCTGACTGAGGAAATACATGGCAATCACCAAGCGTTGCTTCATGCCTAAGGAATACTTACGAATGGGAAGGCTGATATAGTCAGACATTTCCCAATAGGTAATTTCATCCCCCAAGTTCAGCCCTGACTTCCAGATGTTCTTGATCAGGCGAAGATAGTCCATCCCACTTAAGTTTCCATCCAGCCATTCAATGCTTTCATAATAAAATAAAGAAGGAGGGGCTACAATATTTCCACTACTTATAGGAATTAAATTGCTAATGGCGCGGAACAATGTCGTCTTTCCAGAGCCATTGATAGCAAGAATACCATAAATCCTACCCTTTTCAAATGTAAAATCCGCATCTTGCAAGATGACTTGTCGCGTTTTTAAGGTAACATGAGTAAGCCTTAACATATCCATCTCTCCTTCTTCTAAACGTTTAACTATTAATATCCGCCAGTATAGTAGTTTATGACCTCAAAACGTTCATAATTCCAGCCTCCGCCAACTCTATACTCAGAATAGCTGTTATAACGAGACCATGACGGAATCCAAATATATTGATGGTTGTGATAGTTGGTAGTATACTCCCAAGCAGTATTCCAATCATACCGATAACTTTTAGTCACTGTCAAAGCAGATACACTGGACTAAAAAAGACCAATAGATCATAAACTAACTAATTAAACGGTTTTTGCTAATTTTTAATGATTTTATATCATTAATATTGAAGGCGCTTTCATTATATCGTTTTTATCATTATTATGCAACAGATTTTTAGTTTATTTTACTAATATATAATATTTGTCCTTCCTATCGAACACTTTCGATTTTCCAACTATTCAACCCCTTAAAGCGTATAGCTCCTTGCTGGTCAGTTCGGTAAACTTTACTATTGATACCTTCCAGTCGTGTCAAGATTTCCTGATGGGAGAGTTTCGTTCGATTGCTCTTTCCAACTGAAATAAGAGTAAGCTCTGGTTTGAGTTTTTCTAGAAAGGCTGAACTTGATGATTTTTTAGAGCCATGTTGGCCAGCTTTCAAAACATCCACTTCTAGGTCAGGATAGTGCTTCAGCAAGTCCTTCTCTCCTTTCTCCTCCAAATTTCCAGTGAAGAGAAAGTGCTTATCCAAGAGTTTCCCATACAGAACAAGGGAATCTTCATGACCTCCATCTCCAATTTTCCTTGGAGATAGGACTTCTAACTGACTTCCGAAAATGGGCAAGTACTCCCTAACTGTCACACTGCGCACCTTGGTTTGAGTCGCCTCTAGTTCTGCAACAATTTCCTTCTGTTTCAAACTGCCTTTTGACACTAAAATTTCGCCTACATGGAATGCCTTGGTCACCTCCAGCAAATCACCAACATGTTCCTTGTCCGTGTTAGTCAAAATTAGCTGGTCAATCATGGCCACTCCTCGACTTTTGAGGTAGGGAATCAAGGTTCGCTGGGCATTGCTAGTCGTTGCCTTTTCTTGCCATTTTTCAATTTTCTTATCAGATTCTGCCTTGCCACCGACATCTATGAGAATAGTCTTACCAGTTACATCCCGTAGGAAAATACTTTCGCCTTGCCCCACATCCAGCATGGTAATTTCATTTTCCAGTGGATGCTTGGTCAAGAAAAAGAGACCCACAATCAGTAAGCTGAAGCCAGCTACTCTTTTGATATTTTTCCTCAAATCATAGACTAAAGCCAAAGAAATTAATAGTAGTATTAACAGCCATGCATTGGGTTGTCCAAAGACCAGAGGTCTACTTGCCACCTGTGATACAAAGCGAATCATCCCCTCCAACCATTCAAAAATAAAATTCAGCTGAATGACTGGATAGAGAAAGGAAAGGGCAAATAAGATAGACAAGAGCGGTAAGAAGACCAAGTCAAAAAGAAAGGAAAAGACAAAGGTCAAAAGGATGGACCAAGGTTGAAATTCCGCAAAATAGAAGGATAGAATGGGTAATATTCCCAAAGAAATAACCAGACTTTCTCTGGCAATAGCCTTAAACCCCTCCCCTTCTTTACTGGTCATGGTCAAGATAAAAGCATAAGCACATGACAAAACTCCTCCTGCCGTCAGGAAAAAGTTAGGCATAATGATAAAGAGTACAAGGACCGTCAAGGCAAAATTATCCAAGCCCTTAACACCATGTTGAGCCAGTAACTTTTGCAAAAGACTGCGAATGACTGATGCTGAAAATCCTGTCAGCCCTGCATAGATAAGGGAAAAGGGATAGGTCAGCCATTTCAACTTTTCTTGGGTCAAGCCTAATCGCAAGAGGAGTTTCTTAAAGACATCCATGAAAAAGCCTACCTGCATACCCGACAAGGCAAAGAGGTGGATAATTCCTAGACTAGAATAAAGCTCGTTCATCTCCTCAAAGTCGGTGTCCAGATGTCCTAACAAGAGCCCTGTCATGTAATTGCGCATAGGGTCTGGAAAATGTGTCTTAATCCAAACCACAGCCTTTCGGCGTAAACTGGATAGATTTTCTCCTATATCCCAACTGCTAACCTGTTTAAGGGACTGGATTTTTTTGATATTGAGTGTCTGGTAAATTCCCTGAGTCTTCAGATAGGCTTGGTAGTCAAAGCCACCAAAATTTCTCTGCCCTTCTGGCTCTGATAGTTTTCCTTCAAGTTCCAAATCATGAAGGGCTGTTAAAGCTTGAAAGGCTTCTTTCTCCTCCTCGGACTGGAGTTTATAATAAACTTGAAAAATGCGTCCATCAGACTTGCCACGAAAGGACAGACTATCACCATTGACCTTAATAGTGTCTGGTAAAATCCGTACCCTTTCAACAGAATCCTCTAGGTTTTGACCAGCTTGAATCTGTTGCCAATTTTGAAACAGAAACCAGAAACCAAAGATTCCACAAAGCACTAGAACTTTGCTAGCAGATCTCCAAGGAAATTGTACAAAGAGACAGACTAGCAAAAAAATAAAGCCGAGCAAAGCGAGATAGGATCCTGAGAAAATAGCGTAATAAAGCCAAAGTAACAGAAAACTCAGGTAAATGAGGGGAATGGGGAACTTCTTAATCCACTGTAACATAGTCTTTTAGCTTTTCTATTGTTTTGGCACCAATGCCAGAGACCTTCTTGAGCTCGTCTACTGACTTGAACTTGCCATTTGCCTCACGATGGTCGATAATATCCTGAGCTCGTTTGTCACCCAGACCCTTGACCTGTTTAAGCTCTTCCAGACTGGCCTTGTTGAGATTGACCTTCTTTGCTTTACTTGTCGAAGAATCCGTCCCCGAACCAGTCTGTTGACTAGCTGCTTCTTCTCCCTTAATTGGAACGTAGACCAGAGCTTCATCACTAACTTTCTGAGCTAGATTGAGCGATTTGCTGTCTGCTTGCTCTGTCAGGCCACCTGCCTTCTGAACGGCATCATTTACTCGACTACCTACAGGCAAATCATAAATCCCTGGCGATTTAACAGCACCCTTCACATCTACTGTGATTAGGTCTTGTTCAAGAGGTTCTGCCTTTTCTTCCTTCTTCACTTCCTTTTCGGTTAATAAATCCTTGGAAACAGCTGCAACTTCTGCCTGCAAATTCGTTTCCTTGACAGGTGTTGGTGGAGCTGGCTTTAGCAGGAAAAATCCGCCGACAAGTAAACCTAGTCCAGTACAGATAACAATGATTTTATACTCTTTGATTTTCTCGATAATTGCTTCCATATTTTCTCCTCTCTTAGATTATTCGTAAGAGGAAGAAAAAACAGTTGAAAATTTCTTCTCAACTGCTTATTAATTTGCAAAATAGTCTTCCTTGGTCAATACATAATGAACTCTTGTAACGATACGACCTTTTTCATGCTGGTCCATACAAGCATAAGGTTCTTCGTGGGAGAAGCGCATACCTGATTTCTCCATTACCTTGCCTGACGCAGGATTATCCTTATCGTGAAGGGCAGTCAACTTATTCATCCCTATCTTCTCAAAAGCCAGTTCAATCACAGCACGATTGGCTTCTGTCGTTAATCCTTGATTCCAATACTTTTTATTGATAATGTAGCCAATAGCTGCCTTCTTAAGAACAGGATCAATCTTGTGCAAGTCAATGGTTCCAATAAACTGACCATTGCTTTTTAGTTCTATTCCCCAGCGTCCCAAGGGATTTGCCAAGTAGAACTGAGCAATGTTATTCTTGGTTTCTTCCAAGCTTTGATCGGTTGGAAAAGTGTAACGCGTGTTTTCTCTGTCCGAGGCATACTCAAACATGGCTTCTGCATCATCCAAGGATACAGGTCTAAGCAATAAACGCTCTGTCTCCACTATTGGATACTGGGCTAGTTTTAAAAAGATTGATTCCATACTTCTCCTCCATTTAAAAATATTTTCTACCAATATAGCATAAAAAAGAAGTTACAACAAGATGCGATGACATCGACTACCAAATAATTAATTCTAGAGAAGAGGGTTTTCTGATCTTTGGAAGCATTTCTAAATGTTTCTTAAGATCAATAATTACATAATTCAGAGTCCTACTGACAATGAAGATTCGTCATTTTTTCTTTCCTTTTTTGAAGCTAGTATTTACTTTTTGGGAACTATATATCAGTTTACACAAGACACAATATATAGTACTTACGAGAATATCAAAAAGGCGATTTCCAAGCGGAAATCGTCTTTTTCATGCTTATTTCAAAAATTCATACTCAAATAGGAATGGAACAATTTCAGAATTATAATATTCTTTTACCTTTGTTTTCAATGTATTCAAGTGTCCGTTTAATTCGGGATAGTTATAGATTGTCTTATCATTTTCATCTTTTTCAGATGTGTTAAGCTCATCAATAATCTGATATACTGAATACGTTAATTTAGAATTATAATTTTTCGTTTTCTTAGCTTCTGTTAGGACTTTTCCCCATTGTTCAAATAAATCAGTCTCTTTAGAACCTTGTTTCAATTTTGCTAAGTTGACTGTTGCTAGCGTATCTCCATTAGAGTTATCCAATGACAACTCATTTCGGTAGAATCGTCCATCAGAACCATATAAACTTCTCATGTGATTTTGCGTTTCAAGTGTTGTGAAGAGCAGAATTTTTAATAAGTCTTGTTCAATCTTGTTACTTGATACAGCTTTATTAAAACGTTCAGCGCCATCGGCAGATTTCATAATATTAGCACGCTGTGTCCAGTGACGATTATAAGTAATGTAGCGACTGGCGGCAAACATTGGGAGCTTTTCTAAGAAATTATCAGAACGAAGGAAAAAACCATTTCCATTATATCTACCCGCTATCAATAAGCTTGATTTAGCATCAGGATTATCAAATCCGACACTATCAGCAACTAAGTATCCAATGATATTTTTATTGTAACGTGGTTTTATTCTTAATTTTTGCCCCTCGGGTTCTAGACCATTTAGACCTGTATGGATTCCGTCAAATCTATCGTTGCTATCATTTCGTTTATCATAGTAACATTCACTGTATTTTGAATAAGTTTTTTCAATATTTAGATTGTCTTCTCGAATAATTCTCCCTTGCTTATCAATGTTATATGCTTCTAAAGCAAGGCATTCTTGAAAGAACTCTTCGTTACTCCAAAGAGCACACATAATCATTGCATCGATGTTAGTGTGAAAGTGTTTGCGGTTAAAGGCAAACCCACCTAAAAATTTTTGATTGACTAAATGTTGAGCTTTCCAGTATTTCACTGGACTATAGACAATATAAGAATCTGTTGGTTGGCGTAAATAATATTTGAAAGCAGACCAAATAAAAATATTTCCAAGGTCATTTGTTGCTGGACCTCTTACTTCTTTTTTCATTTCGTTTACTAAAAAGCTTTTTTTCCAAGCAGACGATGATTTACCTGAACCAGCTTTTTGATGTTCGATAGAAGTTGTTTCCGCATAAGGTGGATTTTCATACAAAATAATTGTTAATTTTGGATCGTTGATATAGTTTTGAATAATTTCATTATTGATATATTCCTCGCTAAGAGCATCCGCTCCTCGGACTAACCCCATATTAAAAGTATCTTCTTTTTCAGTTGGTGGAATAATGTTACGAACTTTGTCACCGAGTAACTCTAGCAGAACTTTATACTCATAGTATTCGACAGTTGACAATACGCAGTGACTTAATTCCTCATCACTCATTAATTTCTCTAAATTTCCAGTTCCGGCACATCTATCCAAAATAATATAATCATTTCCTTCTGGAACACGCTTAATAGCTTGTCGGACTAGCTCCAATGACTTTTGAACATAAGGTTCAGGAGTGTAGAAAGCTCCTAAGTTTTTCTTTTGTAAAGTATCATTGAGTTTATCCATCAAATAGTGAAATTGTGCATTAGTTTCACCGATATAGGGATTGATAAATTCTTTTAGTTTCTCAGGTTTCCGAATTTCACCAATAATTTTAACTTTACCAGTATGATCACCAATAAAATCAGACTTTTTAGCTCCTTTGTTTTCACGATAAAAACGTTCTGCCCAACCAACAATACAGTTTTCATCGATGTTAATTTTTGTATATTGCTTTGAACGTAGTAATTTAATAAGACGATCTTCGTCTAGTTGATTTTGACCGTATTCTAAAACTGCAAGAGGATTACCAGAAGAAAAACCAGAGGTTTTTACACTTGCACCACCAAAATATACTTTTTCGATATGTGTTAAATAGTCCTGACTATCAAAAACGTAGATTTTTTCATTCGTTAGCGACACAAGCAGAATGTTTTTGGGAATTTCTTTTCCTTTGATTCTCCGAGCAGATAGATATTTGATGGCTTGGAATAGAACAGTGTTAATATCATTGATAACAACTTTAAATTCAATCAGATTTCCATTTACAATACCATCTGTGTAATCCGTTAAAATATCATCTATTTTCAAAGTATTATCAACTAGAGGTAGATAATCTTGATAAAACTTGAGTTGTCCATCAACTTCGTTTGAGAAATGGTTATGCATATTGTAGCTCCCCATTTCTCTCTAAAGATAACTCAGAAAACTCAACATAAAAAGCCTTCTCACAAAAATGTGAAAATGCCTGTTTTAATGCTTGACAAAAAACACGTCCGATTACATAATCAGCGTGAGCTGTGAGCTGTGAGCTGTGAGCTGTGAGCTGTGAGCTGTGAGC